>CANHBA010000055.1 GCA_947458985.1 Flavobacteriales bacterium | reverse complement strand
ATTTTGAGCCCGGTTCCGAGTAAGAAGCCCAAAAAAGCGCCTTTTGCAGACTGCCAAGCGTCTTGGTTGTTGCGGCCAATGATGAGTTCGCCAATGTAAGCGCCGATGAGTGGGCCGAGTATGATGCCCCAGGGTCCGGCGAAAAGACCAATTAATACGCCGATGGTGGCGCCCCACTGACCGGCTTTGCTGCCGCCGTATTTTTTGGTAGTCCAGACGGGGAGGTAGTAGTCGAGGATAAGTAAAATTGCGGATAAAACGGCGTAGGCAATTAAAATGGTGGAAGACAGCGGATGCCCGCCAAGAAAATGAATCAGCAGGAGCCCAGCGTATGAAATGGGTGGTCCGGGTAAGACAGGCAAAAAACTACCCACTAAACCTGCTAGGATCAAAATAAAGCCGAGAATGGTCCAGAGTAGTTCCATTTGTTGAAGATACGATGATTTATTTAAAAATGGTAACTCAATTTGAGTTGCGCCCCAGCCGTTTGGTAATTGAGATTGGGCAAATATAAATCGTTGCTGATCAAAGAGTGCTTAGCCCAAAGACCTTTGTAGACGAGGATTTCTAGATTGAAATAATGCAGGTCTTTGCCGATAAAAGAGAACCCGTGCCCAATGCCTAAATGCAGGCTCGATACATTGGTTTCAATTGCTTTTGGTTCATTGATAGGAAAAGGGGGCATGGTGAGGTCTGGAACGTAGAAATATTCAGTAGAGGTGCTTTGTTGAAAACCAAGCGTGATCGGAATATAGCGCGCAGTATTGCTTTTATTGCGATCGTATAGATAGCGGTAATTTGCGCTGTATTGTGAAAACATAGTTGGCCCACCCATAGCGCGGAGGTCTAGGCTTGCGCCGACATAATGCTGCCTTTGGAAGTATTTTCCAGCGCCTATACTCAAGCAAATTGGCGTTTCGTAAAACATGCCATTGCTGTTACTTGAAAGATAGTAGTTGTCGGGTACAAATCCTGTGTTGTAACCGGCCATCATGGCATTGAGCCCAACATGGAAATCAAATTCATTGATTTTGCGCGGTCTGACCAAGGAGTCGACCATTTTAACGCGTTGGCTAAAGCTGCGGTCTTCTTCAATGTATTCATACATTTCCTTAGATAAAATATAAGTGCGGTTATACTGATCTTTGAAGGTCAGGACGTAGTTGTTGTCCATAGCAAGCATTTTGCCGTACAAGATTTGTCCGGTCTTTAGTTTGACAACATCGTACACCACATTTTGCTTGGCGCGTTGAGCCAGATTCAAGAAGGGCAGTAAAAGGAATAAAAAGAGCAGTGCTTTCATGTTCATCAGCGTAAAATTAGTTCATTTTATAGATGCGAAACGCGTAGGGTGTGAGCGAAACGCTCGTACCAACCGTTTCACTTTGGCCGGTATAAAGGTTGATAAAATCGCCAGTTAAAACTGGAGGTAGGGTCATATTGATGGTATTGTTTCGGACATTCACTAATATGAGTACAGACTGTGAGCCATTTGTTTTTTTCCAACAAATCAGGTCATTAGAAAGTTGATACGCCGAAATACTATTACCGCGCGCAGCTGCTTCAGTGTTGTAAATTTCATAGAGCTTTAGATAGGCTGCCAGCATATCGGCATTGGCGGTCCAGTTGATATTGGAGTTATTGAAGAAAGGGGTGGTGCCCGTTTTGCCGACTTCTTGCCCTGTGTACAATAACGGTACGCCACCAGAAAAAATATTGACTACGCTTGCTGCAATGGCGCCGTTTTTACCGTTGAAAAGTGTCATTGGCGAGGCATCCCAGGCAGATTCATCGTGGTTGGTAGTGAAGCGGATTTTACCTTTTCCAGATGGAATATTGCCATACTCGAGTTGGTTGACACTGGTTAGTGTTGCCGTAGAAGCGCCCGTCCAGACGTTTTTAATAGCAGTATAATAATTCCAGCCGTAGGTGAGGTCAAAGCCAGCTTGGTAGTGATCTGAGCGGGTGCCCTCAGCGAGCATCAGCACATCTCTTTTGGGCAAGGCCTTGAGCGCCGAAACAGCTTCGCTCCAAAAATCGAAGGGTACGCCGTCTGCGTAGTCGCAGCGAAACCCGTCGACGTTGGCTTCCAAAATCCAATATTTCATGGCGTCTATTTGGGCCTTGCGCATAGCTGTTTGATCAAAGTTGAGGTCGGCAACGTCGTTCCAGTTGGTGCCTGGCGGAATAATGATTTGTCCGTTGGCATTTTGGCTATACCACTCTGGGTGTGCGCTAATCCAAGGGTGGTCCCAGGCGGTGTGGTTGGCAACCCAGTCTAAAATAACGGCCATCCCTAAAGCATGGGCTTGGTCGGTGAGGGCGCGCAAGTCGGCAAGGCTGCCATATTCTGAGCTCACTTTTTGATAATCCTTGACGCTGTACGGTGAACCAACGCTATTAACGATACCTTGCTCGTAAATAGGCATCAGCCAAATGATGTTCGTACCTAAACTTTTGATGTGGTCTAGTTTGGAAATCACACCCTGCAAAGTTCCTGCACTAGATTGCGCGCGCAAATTCACTTCATAGATGGTTGCCTTGTCAACATCGGGTACATTCGTAAGCGGTGTGCCGTATTGTTGAGGGCCAGTTGGCGTAGGTACAATGGGGTCATCGCCGCAGGCAAAGGCCAAACTGAGCAACACACAGATGTAAACGATTTTGAAGTTCATAGTCCGAAATTACGGATAATGCATGTAATTTCGCGTGGTGGCTACCTACAAAACACTCGTAAACAGCAGCGAAGGATTCTACAAAGAAAAAGGATCTAAGTTCTTGGCCTTTGCGGTTCCGGTGACCACAGAAGCCGAGGTAAAAGCGTTTATTGCCCAAAAACGCAAAGAACACCACCAAGCAGTGCATGTTTGTTCGGCGTTTCGCATCGGTGCCGACCACAAATTGTTTAGAGCTTCCGACGACGGCGAGCCATCCAATTCTGCTGGCCCACCCATTCTAGGGCAAATCCAGGCTTTTGAACTCACCAACGTACTAATTGCTGTTGTGCGTTACTATGGCGGCACCAATTTAGGAGTAGGAGGGCTTATTTCGGCCTACAGAACTGCGGCAAAGGAAGCTTTAGCAGCAGCGCTCATTGTCGAAAAAGAAGAAGAGCAGGACCTCCACATTACATTTGCCTACGATAAAATGCATCTAGTCATGGACCTCCTCAAAAGAGAAAAGGTTCAGATCATCGGTCAGGAACTTGCAGAAAAATGTGAGCTCTCGTTTCGGGTACCAAAGTCAGAAAAGGAAAAAATATTGTCTTTACTGGCTCCGCTTACTTACTGATCTTCACCTCCGCATACGGAAACTCTTCAAGCATTTCGCCTGAATAATAAAAATCAAAGGCTACACCACCGAAAGTGTAATCTTTTTCGCGAATTTTGAAATTAGAACCACCCGCTGCAGGATTCTTTTTGGGTTTAGATTTGTTGTAACCAAGGTTAAAAATCGAAGCCAAAATCTCTGGTCGCTCGTCAATGGGATAACCTGCTTTTTCCCACTGCGCTGCAATTTGACGGATGAAAATACCTGCGTACAGATAAGAATAATAATGGTCTTTGTATTGCACCAAGCGCTTCACTCTTAAACTTAAGGTGTCGTTGTGCTGGTTGTTGTAGTTGCGGCTGGAGTCGTAATCAAGGATGTGTTCGTATTTTGCCCCGCAATAAAACGGGCTGTTTGGGTCTTTGAGGTAGTTCTCAATGTTGCGGGCAGTGTTTTCCTTGATGCCCGTTACTCCAAAAGACAAATTCGTTTCTAGCGCCAAGGTTTTCAAAGGTGCCACAAAGTCTTTAAAGCGCTCTCTTCTCGAATTGAAAAGCCGCACTTGTTCGCCTACCAAACACGCCACAATCATGCGAGGTTCAATTCCGCAGGCTGCAGCTGCAGAATCAATATAACGCTTGTCTTTAGCCACCGCTTCTTTGAAGTAGGACCACTCAATGTAGTCCATCCATTCAAAAGCATTGCCGCCTTTGGCTTTTGTTGTCGCTTTGTTTTTGGCAAGAAGTGCGCGCAATTTACGTTGGTAACTTCTATTGTCTTTGAGTTTGAGGTCGAAGGCAGAGAGCATTTGTAGGGCTGTTTTTTCTGACTTAGATTGTGCCCATGCATCCAATATGATGCGTGCATTCTTTGGGTAGTATTCATTCACTAAATTGATCCGCTGTAAAATCTCATTGCGATACGCTACAATAGAGGCGCTATCCACTTTGAAATCCTGATTGTATTTGTCGTGCATCGACTGAAAATAGCGGTTGTTGTTGTCAACAAGGCCTTTGTCGTCGGTGAGGCGTAGCTTGAGCGCCACAAAAACCCCGACGAGCGCTACGCCGTAGGCAGCGAAACCATAAAGGGCAATTTTGTACGGAATTTTAAACCACTTGCTTTGGATAATGCGTTTCATGTATTTGAATAAGAACGCGCCTTATACGCAACGCTCGGTCTTTGGTTACAACTTGCGTTTTTCGCAACAAACTAATTTTTACTTGTAAAATATGGTTTCATTTTGACGCAAAACACAAGTAATATTGTTCTTCATGAACTTAGCTACGTCAAAAGATACCCAACGCATCATTTCCATCTTTCAAGAGGCTTTCATCGACAACCCTCACATTTGCTATTTATTGGGTAAATCTAGGCTTCGAGAGAAAATCGCCATCATGACCTCCCACGTGATTGACATAGCAATGAAAAGGCAAGGACTTTATTTGTCCAAAGACGGAGAGGGCGTTCTGATCGTATTTGAAGCAGCCCAACTCCCGCTTACTTTCACCGAAAAATGTGCGCAGTATTGGATGGTTTTGCGTTGTTTCAACTTGCGCAACATCTTTACCATTGCCCGCACCGAAAAAAAAGTCAAAGCGCTGCGCCACATTCAGCCCGGCGACCTTTACGTTTGGTTTTATGCAGTGTCAGACAAAGGTCTTGGCGGTAAAACAGCCCGCGAGTTACTCCATGATCTTTTTGCTTTAGCTCAAGAAAAAAATGCGGCCATTTTAGCCGAAACCAGCATTGCGCGCAATATGGTTGTCTACAAGCGCTATGGTTTTGAGGCCTATAACCAACAGCAATTCGATAGCTTCCCTGTTTTTTACATGCGTCGGGCAGCAGCACAGAAAGACTAAACGCATTTTATTACCTTTGCCTATATGGCACTCATTAAAGCATGTAGGGGCTTCGAACCCCAAATTGGTCCGGATTGTTTTTTGGCAGAAAACGCTACTGTTGTGGGCGATGTTCAGATGGGCGCACGCTGCTCCGTTTGGTTCTCGGCGGTGGTCCGGGGCGATGTCAATAGCATCCGCATGGGCGAGCAAGTCAATATCCAAGATGGCGCAGTGTTGCATTGCACCTACGAAAAAACGAAACTCCATATCGGCAACAATGTCTCTATTGGTCATAACGCGCTCGTTCACGGCTGCACCATCGAAGACAACGTCCTGATCGGCATGGGCTCTATCGTCATGGACAACTGTTACATCGAAGCCAACAGTATTGTTGCGGCAGGTGCGGTTTTAACCGAAGGCACTCGCGTCGAGTCTTGGTCTATTTACGCTGGCATCCCCGCTAAAAAAATCAAGACGCTTTCTCCAGAATTATTTGCCGGTGAAGTGCAGCGCATTGCCAACAATTATGTGCTTTATTCTAGTTGGTTCAAAGAGAACCCTTAAATTTACGTTCAAACCTTTTTTCATGAAATACGACCGCATCGATAAGGCGCTTTACGTTGCCAACCGTCAAAAATTCACTGCTCAAATGGCAGCTGGCTCACTTGCTATTTTCAATTCGAATGACATCTATCCGGTATCTGCAGACAGCACTTTGCCTTTTGCCCAACACCGCGATATTTTATATCTGTCTGGCGTAGATCAAGAAGAATCTATTTTGGTGCTCTTTCCAAATGCGAGCAACCCTGCGCACCGCGAGGTACTCTTTTTGAAAGAAACAAGCGAGCTCATCGCTATCTGGGAAGGCGAAAAACTCACCAAACAAACTGCTTTCGAAACCTCCGGCATACAAACCGTCTATTGGCTTCAGCAGTTCCCTACCATTTTCAAGCAAATGATGGCAGAGGCCAGCGGCATCTATTTAAACACCAATGAACACCTGCGCGCCAATACCGAGGTAGAAACCCGCGAAGACCGCTTCATCAAACAAGTCAAGCAAGACTACCCCGCTCATCAAGTGCACAAAGCGGCACCAATTATGCACAAAATTCGCTCCGTAAAGGAAGCGACAGAACTCGATTTGATGCAAACAGCCTGCAACATTACCGAAGCTGGTGTGCGCCGACTACTCGGTTTCATCAAGCCTGGCGTTTGGGAATACGAAATCGAGGCCGAACTTGCTCATGAATTTTTGCGCAAGCGCTCTAAAGGTTTTGCCTACACGCCAATCATCGCTTCGGGCAAAAACGCTTGTGTGTTGCATTACATCGAAAACAACCAACAATGTCTAGATGGCGACCTCATCCTACTAGATGTGGGCGCCGAATACGCCAACTACAGTTCTGACCTCACGCGCTGTATTCCGGTAAACGGACGCTTCACGCCGCGTCAGAAAGCCGTCTACAACGCGGTTCTTCACGTCAAAAACGAAGCCACAAAACTATTGGTACCCGGCACAATTATGGCCGAATACCACAAACAAGTTGGTACTTTAATGGAAGAACAATTGGTCAATTTAGGCCTGATTTCTATGGACGACATCAAAAACCAAGACCCTGTTTGGCCAGCCTACAAAAAATACTTTATGCACGGCACTTCTCACTTCTTGGGTCTCGACACCCACGACGTCGGGCTGTGGCACGAACCAATTGTAGCCAATATGGTCTTTACGGTTGAGCCCGGCATTTATATTCCAGAAGAAGGTTTGGGCATCCGCCTAGAGGACGACGTTGTGGTGCAGGCCAGCGGCGCGCCATTCAACCTCATGGGCAATATTCCAATCGAGGCCGACGAGATTGAAGCGCTGATGAATGCCTGATCTTCCGTTTAGTTTGCATTATACTGTACAAGGCGAAGGCCCTGCTTGGGTCTTCTTGCATGGCTTTTTAGAGTCTTCCACCATGTGGGACTACCTTCCGCTTAGCGACCTTCCTATTCAGCAAATTCGCATCGATTTACCAGGGCATGGGTGGTCTTTTGAACTTTTAAACACGCCTTCTATCCAATTAATGGCAACAGAAGTTCAAAGGGTTTTGGATCATTTGTCTATTGAGAAATATACTATTGTAGGGCATTCTATGGGTGCGTACGTTGGTTTGGAACTATCTCAATCGAAGGGTTTTCAAAAACTGATCCTACTGAACTCCAACTGTTGGTCCGACTCCGAACAAAAAAAGCAAGACCGTCTGCGCGTGGCATCCATTGTTACGGAAGCCAAGTCGCATTTTCTCCGAGAAGCCATACCTAACTTGTTTTCAAACCCGACTGAACAAGCTCAAGTTATTCAGGCACTCATCCAAGACGCAAATTGTATGACCTCAGAAGCCATTGCTTTTTCAGCACTTGCTATGAGAGAAAGAACTGACTTCACCGAATTTGTCAATGCCAACCCCGACCGCTTTATTTTCATTCACGGGAAGTTAGATCGGTTGGTGAGCGTCGAAGAACTTCAGGCTAAAATAGCTGGCACAAAAGTCTATTTCCTTAATTGCGGGCACATGGCGCATGTGGAGGCAGGGGAGGAAGTAATGGAGATTTTTGCTCGGGAAGTTTAAAATGATTAAATTTATCATGACAAAAAAAGTCATGATATGAATCTACAAGAAATCTGCAAGCAAAAAGACCTTAAAGTGCATGAAATTGCACAGCAAATTGGCATCGACTCCAGCCTTATGAGTCGTATTCTTGCGGGTAAACGCAAGCCTACAGCACTACAGATTCAAAAACTAGCAGTTGCGCTAGAACTTTCGCACAGCGATGTCCTGACACATTATTTATCACAAGAAATTGTGCAAATTGTCCAGCATTATCCGCAATTGGCACCCCGAATTTTACACCTTGCCGAAGAGCGGGTCGGTTTTTTATTAAAAGATACTGATTTTCAAAGTGCTAATCCTTCCAAAAAAATCAAAACAAAACTAGTGCAGCTAGACGAACTCTTGAAAGCGTGGCAAACAGCCAAACCGCTAGATGCGCTGCAATTGGAAAAAATGCAAGGTTACTTTCATACGGCCTACACCTATGAGTCCAATCGGATTGAAGGCAATACGCTCACACTGCAAGAAACTCATTTGGTGATCAATGAAGGCATCACCATTGGTGGTAAAAGCATGCAAGAGCATTTAGAAGCTGTCAATCATCAGCAAGCTATTCATTTCATCACAGATTTAGTTCAAGATCAAATGCGTTTGAATAGCAATGTGCTCAAGCAAATACACCAACTCATTTTTAAAGGCATACAAGACCAACATGCCGGCAAATACCGCAGTGTTCCTGTGCTGATATCAGGTAGCCAGCATGTGCCGCCAGCGCCTTATTTGCTCGACAAACTCATGGAAGACTACTTCCTTTTCTACGAACAAAACCTTGGGCGTTTACACCCCGTTATTTTGGCCGCCGAAATGCACGAGCGTTTGGTCACTATTCATCCGTTCATTGATGGCAACGGCCGCACGGCTCGTTTGGTCATGAACCTCATTTTATGGCAACACGGCTATACAACGGTCAATATCAAAGGCGGAAAGAAAAGCAGATTTGCCTATTACAACGCGCTCGAAAAAGTCCAGCTCCACCACGATTCAAATGATTTTCAGCTGCTCGTCGTCGACTACGCGTTGACTTCATTGAAAGCCCATTTAGAGATGGCGGGGTAGGGCTATAAGAAGGTTGCAAGATATTCTTGTGGAGTAAATACAGGTAGTGCGGATTTCTTGAAGTCTTTGATATTGCGGGTAATAATGGCATCTATCTTGTTGCTGTTGACAGCAGAAAAATATTGCAACGCATCTTCAAAATCGGTGAATTTGGATTCCAGTGCTGCCAACACTTGTTTTTGGTCCATTGCTAAAACGGAAATTGTGTTCAGTAAAATTTGAAGTCTTTCGACAACATAATGATGCGTTGCATGTCTCCGTAGAATGTAATAAGTATTGGCGACAATGACTGGAGTTACAAACGCACGAAATTGTTTTTGTTCACATTTGAGTAAAAGTTGAAGGCTGTCTTCAGAAAATGGTTTGCGATCTAAATAGAAATCTAACAAGACATCTGTATCTATTAAAACTGACTTCATTCAGAAAGGTATTTTTTAGCAAGTGCCTTGGCAAGTTCTTCTTTGTAGTCACCAATTTCATGGTCTTTGAAAGCACCTTTTAACTGGTAAAGTACAGAAGGTTCTTCAAGGCGTTGACTTTTAGACTGAACCAAAGAGTTTAGGTAATTTTCAACAAGCTGTGATAAGCTTTTGCCATTTTCTTTTGCAAAAGCTTTGGCTTTCAGGATGATACTTTCTTCAATGGAAAGGGTGAGCTTGGTGTTCATACGTATAAATTATAAAGCAAAAATACGTACAAATCCCTTTTTAACAAAGTAAAAACACGGACCAAAACATAAATTCAATAATTTTAAATTCAAATTACTTTCAAATGAAATTAGCTCACCTTTTTATTTCGATCTGTTTTGCGAGTGCCGCATTTTCTCAAGTGCCCACATCTTTAGCAAAAGACAGTCTAGTAAATGACACCATAGATATCGCTGATGCACCAGATATTGATCCTGAATTCAGGGGCGGATATGATAAACTTTCAAAGTATATCGGTAAAGAACTTAAATGGGACGAAGTGGATAAATGGACGGCAAAAAAAAATTTTTCAGAAAATAACAGGATCGTCGTCAGATTTGTCGTCGAAAAAGACGGTTCACTTTCACATGTTCATGTTGAATCTGCTTCTGCCTATTGTCCACCATGTAATAAGGAGGCAATTAGAGTTATTCAAGCCATGCCGAAGTGGAAACCAGGGCAAAAGAACGGTCGGCCTGTGCGCACATGGGTACGCATTCCAATCATCTTTAACATGAAGTAATAACGCTAAATCTCTCCTTTTGAATCCATAATGATGGTTACCGGCCCGTCGTTGACCAATGAAACTTGCATATCGGCCCCGAAACGGCCTGTTTGTACCTGGGATGCCGACAATTTTTGGAGCTCCGCAACAAAGTACTCGTAAAGCGGAATGGCTTGTTCGGGGCGTGCGGCCCTGATATAACTTGGGCGGTTTCCTTTGCGGGTACCGGCGTGCAAAGTAAACTGACTCACCACTAAAAATTGGCCGCCAATGTCTTGAATACTGAGGTTCATTTTACCGTCGGCATCGGAGAAAATCCGGAGTTGAGTCAATTTTTGAATGAGGTACTTCGCGTCGTCATGTCCATCCTCGTGTTCAATGCCTAACAATACAAGTAAACCTTCTTGAATGTCGCCAACTAATTGACCTTCAATTTCAACAGCTGCTTTTTTAACACGTTGTACAACAACTCTCATGGTTCCAATAAAATGTTAAAATTCACTTCTGCGGTAGGGGTCAGAGGCATCTTCGTGCATCAGCTGCAAATAGGTTTGGTAGCGGTGGGCAGCAATTTGTTCCTCTTCAACTGCCGCTTTGACAGCGCAATGCGGTTCATTGAGGTGCTTGCAGTTGTTGAAGCGACACTCGCCCAACAGCGCGCGCATTTCAGGAAAGTAGTGCGCGTAGTGTTCTTTTTCGAGGTCTACCAAGCCAAATGCGCGAATACCGGGTGTGTCTATGATGTAGCCGCCGCTCGAAAGCGCATGCATTTCGGCAAAAGTGGTGGTGTGCTTGCCTTGTTCGTGGGCTTTAGAAATTTCACCGGTGCGGAGGTCTAAATTGGGGTCAAGGCCATTGACAAGTGTGGTTTTGCCCACGCCAGAGTTGCCAGAAATCATGACTTGCTTACCGGCAATTTCAGCTCTAAGAAAAGCAATGGTGTTGGGGTCTTCAGAAGTAATGCCGTGGCACGGATAACCTAAATTGCCATAGATATATTGCAAGGCTTCAAAGTAGTCTTGGTCGTCTTGGTCGTAGAGGTCGATTTTATTGAAAAGTAGGGTAGTCGGGATTCGAAAAGACTCTGCAGCTACCAAAAAGCGGTCGATAAACGCAATTTGTGTGACCGGAGACTTGAGCGTGACTACCAAATAAGCGCGGTCTACGTTGGCGGCCAAAATTTGCATTTGTTTGCTGAGATTGGTGGCCTTGCGCACAATGTAGTTGTGGCGGGGTTCAACAGAAAGGATGGCCCAACTTTCATCTGAGCCGGCTTCAATAATAACGCGATCACCAGCAGCAATTGGGTTGGTGGTTTTGAGTCCTTCCAAGCGCAATTTACCGCGGATACTTGCCTGCACAATTTGTTGGTCTTCAAGTAAAACTTGATACCATTTTCCAGTCGATTTCAGAACGAGCCCTTGCATCCTGTAAAGGTAAACATTTGTATGTTTGTACAATGAAAACAACTTTCATCATCCTTCTTGGGTTAAGCCTCACTGCATGCCGCACATTGCCTGTAGTTGTGCCCGATGATGAAGTTCTTGACACTGAAGTTTTTATTGACCCTTTGGAAGATGCCGAATTTTCAGGCGGATATGAAAAGCTTCAGACTTATATCAGTGACAACATGGATTTAACTTCCATATTGAACACCGCAACCGAACCATTAGTCAATACTAAAGTAATCGTCAGATTTGACCTAGAAAAAGACGGATCAATCAGTAATGCAATTGTAGAAAAATCATCAGCTAATTGCTTGGCTTGCCAAAAAGAAGCCCTGCGCTTGGTTGAAAGTATGCCTCGTTGGACACCAGCAAAATTAGATGGAAAGCCTCAGCTGACTTCAGCTCGTATTCCTATTGATTTTACTTTCGAAGCCTTTGTCGAGGCCGAATTTCCAGGAGGTCTTGATGCCCAAATGAAATATATAAATGACAATTATAATTCCCGTGTTACGGGCTGCGGTGACTTCGGAAAATTAGATGAACGCATTGTGGTTAGCTTTGTTGTTGAAAAAGATGGAAGTATAACCGATATTAAAATCGAAAAGGCAAGCGAATCTTGTCCTCCTTGTAACGCCGAAGTCTTGCGTATTGTAAAGGCCATGCCCAAATGGCAACCCGCTCAGAATGCAGGTCTAAATGTCCGCTCATCTGTTCGCCTCCCCATCATTCTCAGCTTATAATGAAACAAGTTTACATCCTCCTTTTTCTATCCAGTCTAAGTGCATTTGCATTTGGCCAAGAGCCTATAACAAAACTCGACACCAATAAAATCTATGATATTGTCGAACAAGACGCCGAATTTCCGGGTGGAGCCGATTCGTTAAGAAGGTATATCATTGACAACATCAGGATGGATTCCATCATCGGATTTACCGACAACGAAATGTACAACAAGGTGTTCGTCAGGTTTGTGGTGAACAGAGAAGGAATTGTAGAGCGCGCCACAATAGACAGAGCAAGCGACTACTGCCCACCGTGCAACAAAGAGGCACTGCGTTTGGTCAGAAGCATGCCTAAATGGTCGCCAGGTTTATTGAATGGTCAGCCTGTAGCGATGTATTTTCGCTTGCCAATCATTTTTTCGATCCAATAAACATGACAAAAAACTACGGCCTCATAGGCAAAACACTAGGGCATTCATTTTCGGCTTCTTTTTTCAAGGACTACTTTGAGAAAAACAATATCACTGCGACGTATTCCAATTTCGAATTGAAGGATATAGAAGAGATTCTATCGATTTTCGATCAAAACTTATCCGGACTCAATGTTACTTTTCCTTACAAAGAAAGTGTCCTTCCTTTTTTAAATCGCCTAGACCACAGCGCGTCCCAAATTGGTGCTGTCAATGTCATTGCTTTTGAAAACGGAGAGAAGGTGGGTTACAATACTGATGCGTATGGTTTTGCCCAAAGCATCAAGCCCTT
>CANHBA010000054.1 GCA_947458985.1 Flavobacteriales bacterium | reverse complement strand
TATGCCAACGACCGCGTTAAAGCCATTGACTACGCGCGCCAACTACACGAAGGCATCCAGCAAGCGGAACTCATCGACGCCCCGCAAGCAATTTCGGGCTTTAGTGCCGAAAGACTCCACGAAATGGTGGTGCGTTGGGCCCGCAGTTTTGACACTTTAGAAGGAGGAACCAATAAGGCACCGAAATTTCCGTTGCCCAATAATTGGCTCTTCCTTATGCGCTATGCACAATATTTTGACGAGGCTAAAATTGAAAAGCAAGTGCGCCTCTCCTTAGACAAAATGGCATTTGGAGGCATTTACGATCAAGTGGGAGGTGGCTTTACGCGCTACAGCGTTGATGTGCTTTGGAAGGTGCCTCATTTCGAAAAAATGCTCTACGACAACGGGCAGCTCATCGGCTTGTACGCGCAAGCTTATGGGCAATACCAAGAGCCGCATTACAAGGATTTAGTTTATCAAACTTTTGATTTCCTCGAGCGCGAATTACTTTGTGATAACGGTGCTTACTTTAGTGCGCTAGATGCAGATAGCGAAGGTGAAGAAGGGAAGTTCTATTGCTGGAGCCCTTCAGAAATTGACTTTTTATTTGGAACTGATGCAGCGCGTGTCAAGCGCTATTATCATATCAATCAGGTTGGGTTTTGGGAAGATGACAAATACATCCCGCTGCGCAAAGAAACAGATACCGCATTTGCCAAATCAGAAGGCCTTGATTTAAAAGATTGGCTTTCGTTCAAAGCAAAAATGAACGATACGCTATTAAGTCAGCGCTCGACTAGAATTCGCCCAGGGCTCGACCATAAAATAATCGTCAGTTGGAATGCACTAGCCGCAAAAGGTCTACTTGAATCCTACCGGGTGTTTGGAGAAGAAGCTTTTTTGCTTCGTGCGCTGCGCATCCTTAATTGGATGCAAGAAATTCAATGGGACGGCCAACAGCTTTACCGCGTCAACACCAACGGGCAACGCCATATACCTGCTTTCTTAGAAGACTACGCTCATTTAATTGAAGCCTTGAGCTTGGCCTACCAGAGCACGGGTAAGCTTGCTTATTTGGAATTTGCCAAAACACTCACAGAGAAAGTGGCCAATGAATTCCAGCACCCTAAGAGCAAAATGTGTTATTTCACTGCAGCTGATTCAGACCTGATCAGTAGAAATATGGAACTGCACGACAACGTACTGCCAGCAAGTAATTCAGTAATGGCGCATGCGTTTCTGACGATGGGAACTTATTACCTAAATGACGAATGGCTTAATAGTGCCCAACAAATGCTCCAGAATCTTTACGACGGCATGGAAACCTATGGCTCTGGCTATTCTAACTGGGGGCTGCTGCTCTTGAGGCATTTGTCGGTAGCCAAGCAGTGGCATGTACTGAATGGTTGCGCACCAACAGAGGTGTTCAAAAAGAGCGCACAAAGCAATTGTTTGCTCTCTTATCACCAAAGTTTACCACTTTCAAAAATTTACACGCCTCATGCGATATCGGTTTGTGAGTATGGCGTGTGTCACCAACCCGTTCAAACCATTCAAGAAGCGCTCAAACTATAATGTTTAGATAATGATCGGCTTGCGGGCAAGTGCGCGCTTTACTGCCGCTACAACATCTGGTGTATCGATGTGGTATTTTGTCATGAGCTCCATTGGCGTTCCGGATTCTCCGAAGGTGTCGTTGACGGCAACATATTCCTGAGGCACTGGGTGCTTTCTGCTCAATACCTGAGAAACAGCCTCTCCTAGACCACCGTTCATCATGTGTTCTTCTGCAGTAACCACACAACCTGTTTTTGCCACAGATTTTAAAATCGCGGCTTCGTCGAGTGGTTTAATGGTGTGCATGTTAATCAGTTCGGCTGAAATTCCAATGGCATGCAATTCTTTAAGTGCTTCAATGGACTTCCAAACCATGTGGCCACAAGCGATGATCGTGACGTCGGTGCCTTCGGCTAACACATCTGCTTTTCCAATGACAAACTCAGCGTCTGGCTTTACAAAAATAGGCATCACGGGGCGGCCAAAACGCAAATAAACAGGACCTTCGTGAGCCGCAATAGCGATTGTGGCTTGTTTGGTCTGATTGAAGTCGGCAGGTACAATAACAGTCATGTTAGGCAACATGCGCATCATGCCGATGTCTTCGAGTACTTGGTGGGTGGCGCCGTCTTCACCGAGTGTAAGGCCCGCGTGCGAAGCACAAATTTTAACGTTTTTCTTGGAGTAAGCGACTGACTGACGGATTTGATCGTAAACGCGGCCTGTAGAGAAATTCGCGAACGTACCTGTAAAAGGAATTTTGCCACCGATTGTCATGCCGGCTGCAAGGCCAATCATGTTGGCTTCGGCAATTCCTGTTTGAAAGAAACGGTCAGGATGAGCCTTTTGAAAAGCATCCATTTTAAGCGAGCCCGTGAGGTCTGCACAAAGTGCTACTACATCTGGGTTTTGCTGGCCTAATTCGGCCAAACCTTCGCCAAATCCCGAACGGGTGTCTTTGTTTCCGAGTACTTCAAATTCCATTGTTATAAAGTTAGATTAGTGATTTTAAGGGATGTAATTGTGAATTTCTTTTCTTTGGTATAGGCGCTAGAGCGCTGGTCTTTTTCGCGATACACAACTTTGTAGGTGCCAGGCTGTAGTCTGACGCTGCCAGTTGTTTGGTTGTGTTTCAAATCGTAAACCCACTCCCATTGACCCGGGTTGCGTTCGTAAAACAACTGACCTACGATTCCTTTTGGTGCTTGATACACGAATTGGCCCGCAGCGGGCACATCAAAACTTGTCATTTTGGATTGCTCAATGAGCACTTCTTTGTAGGTGCGTGGCAGGGTGAGTATTTCTAACTGATAGGTACCAACTAAATATTTTTGGATATCGCCAAGTTGCTGCACATGTAGTGTTTTACTCGAGGAGTTTTCTAAAATACGGGTCTCTAAAATAGTGCCTTCAGGGCTTTTTATAGAAGTGACTTTGAGTTGTCCCTGCCCTGCTGGTACTTGTATCACATTGTGGGTATGTGGCACAATTGCAATGTTGTTTTTGGCAATAGCGGGAACAGTTGCTACACGCAAGTCGTATTTGAGTTTGGGATCGAGCACTAAAGTATCGGGTAGACCTTTGCGGTTGAGGGTGTGCTCGTAGGTATATTTGAGATTGGAGGTTCCGGTTTCATAGAGAAACATACTGACGTCGGTCTCGAGGGGCTTGCCTTCAACTGTGTTGAGGTTGATCTGGACGGTGGTATTGAGCAGCGCTTTGGATAAAATATTGGAGAGCACATTTTCAAATGCCGCCTTGCTTTCGGCGTCTGTATAACTGCCGATACACTCAAATTTATCGAGGTAGCTGAGATCCATGCCAAGGCCAATTACAAATGGTGTGACCTTCACGCCTTTTTCACGGAGTTTGCGGGCTATAATGCACGGATCGTTGTCACAAGACTCTAGTCCATCGGTAATGAGAATAATGAAATTGCGCGCTAGTGTATCGGGGAAATCGGCAGCTGCTGCCTCTAAAGAACGGGCAATTGGCGTAGCGCCCTTTGCCTGTATCCCTTTGATTTTTGCCTTGATGGGATCGATATTCGAAGGCCCAAAAGCGACTTCAAGTTTGGTGTCTTGGCAGTCTTGGTAGGTATTGGTGACGTTTGATTGGTGTCCGTAGACGCGCAAAGCGAGCTCTAGGTTGGGGACGCCTCTTAAATTTTCAACACTTTTGGTCAGGACCTCCTTAGCAGCAGCCATTCTCGTTTGGTTGTTCCAATCGAGGTTCATGGAGTTAGAGGCATCTAAAATAAAGAGAATGCGCGTAGTGGTTTGAGCCCAGCCGAAGCTGAAAATAGCTAGAAATATGAAGCCCCAAACCGCTTTCACTAGTAGTCTCCGAGGGTTTCTTCGAGTTGGTTGAGCGCTACTTGGAGCTGCTCTGCATTTGGAGCAACGCCGTGCCATTTGTGAGAGCCTACCATGTAGTCAACTCCTTGACCCATTTCGGTTTTCATGATGATCACAACTGGCTTGCCTTTGCCTGTTAATGCTTTGGCTTGTTGCATGGTGCTGCGAATGCTGTCAAAATCATGGCCATCCATGTGCAATACTTCCCAACCAAAGGCCACCCATTTTTGGTGGAGGTCACCTAAAGAGAGTACGTCGTCGACGTCGCCATCGATCTGACGGCCGTTGGCATCTATGGTTGCAATAATGTTGTCGATTTTATTGGCTGCAGCATACATAGCAGCTTCCCAAATTTGACCTTCTTGTAACTCGCCATCGCCATGAAGCGTGTAAACTATAGTTGGATCTTGGTTGAGTTTTTTGATTTGAGCCGCACCGATCCCAACAGATAAGCCTTGGCCAAGTGAACCTGAAGCCATGCGAATGCCTGGTAGGTTTTTGTCAGTAGATGGATGCCCTTGAAGGCGTGTGCCTAATTTGCGAAAAGTACCTAGTTCAGCAACAGGAAAATAACCCGCTCTGGCAAGAACGCTGTACCAAACTGGCGAAATATGGCCATTTGATAAAAAGAAGAGGTCTTCGTTTTTGCCGTCCATTTGAAAATCATTGGCGTTGTGCTGCATTTGCTCAAAATAGAGGTAGGTTAAAAAGTCAGTACAACCTAAAGAGCCTCCTGGGTGGCCTGAATTAACGGCCGAAACCATTCTAACGATGTCTCTTCTCACTTGTGAGGCAATGCCTGCCAATGCTTTGTTTTCCATGATAAATATTTCAACTTTTCGAGCTACAAAGCTACGTTTTATTAACTTAGCCTTAGATTTAAACTATAAACATTTGATGCAACTTTTCAACGACTAGTTACGTCATAGAACGAATTCTATCAAGTATGAAACTAATTTACGCCTTCCTTTTTGCATTTTTGAGCCTTACTTCTTGGTCTCAAACCACCGAGTCTCAACTTAGCAAAAGTTATTCCAAAGAAGAAATTTCGCAAATCAAAGCAACAAACACCTTGCCTCTACATGAGTACGCGCTTACGCATGCTTGTTATTTAATAGATGCCCCACAAGGTAAAGACCTCTCGAAATTTGACGCGCTTGACCTCCCTTCCAAAACAACCGATAAGCCCATCAATTTTACGGATTTAGGCCTCAAAATTCTAGACAAAACACAATACTTTTTGGTGGCCAATACCAACAAAATTTTGGTCGTTAAATCCAAAAACATCCTTTCATTAGAAATGCAAAACCAGAAAAAATGAAACTAATTCTACGCTCAACACTTTTCTTATTTGCGTTCATTTCTTCGCTTCATGCGCAAGTTACCCTCACTTTAACGGGTCCAGACTACAACACTACCAACCCGCTCAACTGTGCCGGCATTGTTCCTACTGGAGGCACTAACTTCATCGATGGCACAGGCAACTACACGCCCAACATGAACGAAACCTTAGTACTTTGTCCTGACCTCACACAAGGTTCTAAAGTTTCAATTGCGTTTGCCACCAACATCGGCTTTGAATGGGATGTACATCCTACAGACACCCTTTACATCTACGATGGCCCTACTACTTCGGCTCCATTGCTAGGTGCTTACAATAGCGGAACCAACCCTGTTGGGCTTTTTGCTCAAGCATCTTGGAACAATCCAACGGGCTGTCTTACTTTGCGCTTCAAATCAAACGGTGCCAATGAAGGCACTGGCTGGGTAGCCAATGTGGCCTGTGGCAATCCGCCTCAACCTATTGTTGCCCATGTAGAAGCATTCAAAAATGGTGGCGGCAGCAACATCATGAACCCTATCGATACCGGTTTTGTAGATCTTTGCCCAGGTGACAGCGTTTTACTCAAAGCCTTGCCTGGTTTTCCGTATTCTTTAGAAAACACCAATACGGGCTATTCGCAAACCAACAACAACTGTACCTTTACCTGGACAATCGGAGGCGTAGGCCAATTCACTGGCGACCAAATCTGGTTTTCGCCAAATGCAAATACAGGCTACTACGTCGACCTCGCTGTAACCGATCAGTTTCCGCAAACAATTCACTCGAACTTCAAAATCCGTGTATCAATTCCACCCATTTTTGCCGGTACAGGGCCGCTAGAAGACACCGTATGTTTGGGTCAAAATTCTTATTTGGTGGGTGGTGTTACAGCACAAGACACCGTCGGTATTGAAATCCCCGGCGGAACCTTCCAAATCGGCGGAACCTTCGCTGGCCTCACCTTCCTTCCAGATGGCGCGGGGCAAATGTATCAAACCGATATTCCAATGTCAGGCTTTGACTCTACAGCTGTTATTACTTCTGGGGCCGATATCGAACAAATTTGTTTGGATATCGAACACTCCTACATTGGCGATATCGAAATTGCCTTAACCTGTCCGAACGGAACAACCGTTTCTTTGATGAATGCCTACAACCAAACACCATTTGGTTGGTCCGAGCTCGTGCCAGGGGGCTGTGGCAATGGCATCAGTACTTTCTTAGGCAATGACACCGATATCGATGGTGGCAACCCAGGTTCTCCTGTCTGGACTTACTGCTTCTCAACGACCAACAACACATTCAATACCATTTGTGCTGAAAATGCCGCAGGCAACACCATCATCAACGATTACGGTTTCCCTTCCATGAATCCAAACGGCGTTTACCTACCTGACGGTGATTTCAATCAGTTTGCTGGTTGCCCAATCAACGGCAACTGGACCATCTCCGTGCAGGACAACCAAGGCATTGACGACGGTTATATATTTTCCTGGGGAATCTACTTTAATGCCTCCCTTTATCCAGAAAGTGAAGGCTATCAAAATTACATTGTGACTGAAAGCTGGGCAGCTGACCCCACCATCATCTCCGGACAAAACGATACCCTTATCGTGATACAGCCAAGTGTAGCAGGTATCACTAACTATACCTACAACGTTACCGACAACTTTGGTTGTAATTACGACACCACTGTTTCATTTGTTGTTTTACCGCGCCCTACTATCTTTTCTGATACAGCTGTTTGCAACTACAACTACTTTGTAAACAACACTGAGGCCTATGCGGGTGGACAGTGGTTTGCATTAGATACAGCTGTTCATTTTATTCCTAACAACTTGGTCAATAACCCCGAGGTCATGACCTACAACATGGGAGGTGTGTTCCCTGTGTTTTTTATAGACAACGCCTGTCAGGATACCGTATCAGCTAGCATAGAATTCATGCCTTATGTATATGCGGCTATTCTAGATTCAGCCATTTGCCAAGGTGCCAACTTGTGGCTCAACCCATATGTCATCAATACTCCACCACTGCAAAGCGGCTACAGCCCGCCAATTAATGGTCAATGGTGGGATGGCAGCACTGAAGTACCAAGATTAGCTACAGAAGCTGGCAATTACATCTACACCGCTCAAAATTCTTGTAATACCATCAGCGACACAGCCAACATTACTTACAAACCTTGCGATATCACTGCGCCAAATATCGTAGTGTTGTCTTCTCAGACTGGTAACGAAGCATTCTTTGTGAATTATGAAGGTATTTCGTCGTTTAATTGTACTATCCTCAACCGCTGGGGCAACGTTATTTTTGAATACACCAATCCGGCTGAAAAATGGTACGGCAAAACCACTTCTGGCGAAATCGTAGAAGAAGGCACCTACTTTTACCGCATAGATGCTACCCTCGATGGCGGAATTGAGCTTCAAAAACACGGATTTGTCGTGCTGAAGTACTAACATTGCTTATTTTTGTGGCAAAACCATACCAATGATCAGTTTTGCCGACGAAATCAAGCAAGGAATTCCTCAAGAACTTCCAACTCCTAAAGTTTGGGATGCGCAAGTCAATCACGCGCCCAAGCGCAAAGAAATCTTAAGCCCAACTGAGAAAAAATTGGCTATTGCCAATGCCTTGCGGTATTTTCCGAAAGCTCAACATGCTGTTCTCGCCAAAGAATTTGCGCATGAACTCGCACAATACGGACGCGTTTATATGTACCGCTTTATGCCGGAACATCCCATATTTGCACGGCCAATTCATGAATACCCTGGTAAGTCAGAGCAGGCCAAGGCCATCATGCTCATGATACAAAACAATCTTGATCATCGCGTAGCCCAACACCCACACGAACTCATTACCTACGGCGGAAACGGTGCAGTTTTTCAAAACTGGGTTCAATACCGCTTGGTCATGCAGTACTTGTCTGAAATGACAGACGAACAAACACTCGTGATGTACTCAGGGCACCCAATGGGCTTGTTTCCATCGCATCCGAATGCGCCACGCGTAGTGGTAACAAACGGCATGATGATTCCAAATTATTCCAAGCCAGACGACTGGGAAAAATTCAATGCACTTGGCGTTACGCAATACGGCCAAATGACCGCAGGTTCATATATGTATATCGGGCCACAAGGAATTGTTCATGGCACCACCATCACAGTTCTGAATGCCGTGCGCCGCATGGCTAAAAACCGCGACGATATCAAAGGAAAGTTATTTTTAACCGCAGGTTTGGGCGGCATGTCTGGAGCGCAACCAAAAGCGGGCAACATTGCCGGTGTTATTTCTGTTACTGCCGAAGTGAATCCTAAAGCAGCGCATACCAGACACGAACAAGGCTGGGTCGATGAAATCATCACTGATTTAGATGTGTTGGTAGCAAGAGTAAAAAAGGCGCAAGCTTCCAAAGAGGTGGTTTCTATTGCTTACCTCGGCAATGTAGTCGACGTCTGGGAAAAGTTCGACGAAACGGGCGTTCATGTTGACCTCGGTTCTGATCAAACCTCCCTGCACAATCCTTGGGCAGGTGGTTATTACCCTGCTGGTCTAGACTTCGATCAGGCCAACTACCTTATGGCCAATGATCCTGAATTATTCAAAACTTATGTTCAAGAAAGTTTGAGACGCCATGCCGCTGCAGTAAACAAACATACCGACCGCGGTACGTATTTCTTCGACTACGGCAACGCCTTTTTACTAGAGTCTTCAAGAGCAGGTGGCGATGTCATGGCTCCCAACCACATCGACTTCAAATATCCATCATACGTTCAAGATATTCTCGGGCCAATGTGCTTTGACTTTGGTTTTGGGCCCTTCCGTTGGGTTTGTGCCAGCGGAGACCCGCTCGACCTCGAAAAAACAGATGCCATTGCTTGTGCGGTTCTTGAGAAAATGATGCAAGAATGCCCAGAAGAGATCCAACAGCAAATGGCTGACAACATTCAATGGATCAAAGGGGCGCAAGAAAATAAATTGGTCGTTGGTTCACAAGCACGTATTTTATATGCCGATGCAGAAGGCCGCATGCGCATAGCCGCTGCCTTTAATGAAGCCATTGCCCGCGGCGAAATTGGACCTGTTGTCTTAGGTCGCGACCACCATGATGTATCGGGTACCGATTCGCCATACCGAGAAACATCGAATATCTACGACGGCTCGCGCTTTACCGCAGACATGGCCATTCAAAACGTGATTGGAGACAGCTTTAGAGGCGCCACTTGGGTGAGTATCCACAACGGCGGCGGCGTTGGCTGGGGCGAGGTCATTAATGGCGGTTTTGGAATGTTATTGGACGGCTCCGAACAAGCACAGCGCAACCTCACGAGCATGTTGCATTGGGATGTCAATAATGGCATTGCTAGACGCAACTGGGCACGCAATGAAAACGCCATTTTTGCCATCAAACGTGCCATGGAAGCAGAACCACTTTTGAAAGTAACGCTTCCAAATTTGGTTGACGATCAATTGCTAGACGATCTTTACTAAAGATCAGAACGCTCGCTTATTTCTTTGGAAAGGCAGCGCGGAGGTTAGATCCTTTGCTGGTTGGCATCTCAAAATGCAAAATTTCCGCAATTGTTGTAGAGATGTCTATCATTTCGGCTTCTTCGCTCACCTCAACACCTTTCGGGGTGTCCGGCCCCAACACCAACAGGGAAATATGGCGGCAACCCTCACAGCGGCAACCATGATTCACAAAACCAGAGCGCACACCATCTAAATGTCGGCCGTGGTCATTGGTAATCATTAAAGTAGTTTGATCACGCAAAACAGGATTATCTTGTATCATCTGCCAAAGTTTGGCGGCGTACTGATCCGATTGCGTAATGGACTCCAGGTATTTGTCCCAGTTGTTGGCATGTCCGTAGACATCAACGGCCAACAGATTAATGAGCATAAGCTGAGGCGGGTTTGCACTCTGGACCAACTCTGTTACTTTGGCAAAAGTTTTGTCGTCGCGGCCGTAACCCAAGCCATTGCCGTTGGGGCCGCAATAGGTTGGTGCTACAAACTGATTGTGCCATTTTTTGTGTGAGGTATTGACCAACACATCTAGTTTGCCCTTACTTGCCACAACATATGCCGCAGAGGAATCTTTGCCACTTGCTTGCAAATAATACTGAAAAATATTGGGTTGTTTCGGCAAGGCCGTACCCGAATTTGAGATGCGCTGATAAGTACCTGTTACGATTGCGGTATGACCCGGAACGGTATAAGTTGGGCCATTATTTCTGAAATCGGCATAAAATGTACCTTCTTTCTTGAGTGAATCGCAAAGAAGTGGGCTGTATTTACAAGTTGGTTCGCCGTAGGTTTCGGAATAGCGGGGGCCATCAATAACCAGCACAAAGACGTATTTGGTCTTGTAATTGGTTTGAGAATTTTGTGCATAGGTTTTAGCCGACCAAAAAAAGGCAATTAGGCCTAAGAAAACAATACTTTTCATCGGCTAAAAATACACAGAAAACACCAAAGAAGCGGCTTTCTTATATGCGCTGTAATTTAAGGACGCTTTGAGGTTTGCTATTGCTTGAACATTTCAAGATATAGAAACCAACCTGTGGCAAAGTCAATTGTTCGAGCGTATTTGTAGCCTTAAATGCTTGGATCAATTTGCCAGATGCATCAAATAATTCTAGCAGATCATTGGCCTGAAGGCCTTTTATTTGGATTGTTTCGGAAGTTGGGTTCGGATACACTTCGATTGAAGTAAAATCTATGTCATTTATACCTGCAAGATTCGCATCGTAAACAACCCGAATAGGGATGCTTTTCGTTACCGTTTGAGCTGGTGTACCGTTGTCAGTGGTTTCAATTTGAACATGATACAAGCCAGGTTGCACCCCCGTTGCATCAAAAGTGAGGTCGAATCCGGTGAACTCATTGCTGACGCTGTTGGTGAGGTAAGAGAGTGCTGTTGGTTCGTCACAAGTTATGTTTGTGGTTAGTAGTTGACCTATTTCAGGAGTACTGATGCCAATTGAGAAATCTACGGCATTCAAGCTTTTTAAGGTGTCGCCGGTATACACGTCAATGGTATCGCAGATGCCGCTACTCATGACAAGAGGTGGAATGTTTGAATTGGTGTTGGCCAAGTCAAAATAAATTTCTTGCCCATCTAAAAAATCAACACCGTCATTTGCACTATAAGGGCCGTCAAAAGCAACACCAGGAGCATCAAATTGTCCTACTTGGAAATAATTGATGCCATTGCCAATATTTACGCCTACAGTAGCAGGTGAGCCACCAAATCCGTTGAAGCCACCTGAAGCTGAGCCACTTGTCCATTGCATATCCCCATAACAGAAAGAAACATTGTTGCTGTTTGGAATCAGAGTGTCTAGGCCATCAGAAATGATCAATTGGAAGGTATTGAGTTTGTCTTCCATCATGGAAAAATAACCAACGTGGTCCCAAACAATAACTAAAGAATGTGGATTCAATTTGTACCAAACGTTGCCGCCATTTGTAGACCTGGTATCTACATCTGCCCAAAATGGAGCAATCATATTGAAAGTAGGGTCGGGAAACGAGTAAGCGGTGAAAGTAGAATAAGGTTGTGAGAATGATATATTTCCGTTGTTATTGATGTACAGGCTGTCGTAATTGGTGCCGTAAAAGCTAAAGTTAAATGGCAATGGAATAATGTTTGAATAGTTGTCGTCGTTTGGTAACATGGCCAATTGAAAAGTAGAATCTAAGGGTATAAGGCAGTCGCACAAACCCGTTTTTTGACCTTGAGGGCCAGTGTAATGTTGCGTTCCAACTTCCGAGTTGGGTGCAATAACTTCAGCGCCAGCAAGGGCATTGTTTTGTTTAAGTGCTTGATATTGCTTGGAGTCTATCACTAACTTTTGAGCGCTTACCATTTGGAGAATAAACAAACTGCAGAAAAGATAAAGTATACGCATGGCGTTGTTTTTTAATGAGTTGGGTATGAAATTAAGTCAATAAATTTAAAATCGCTAAAATGTCAAGTGAAAAAATCAGCCAAAAGACAAACAAGCACACAATTTCTTTGTTCAATTCTTTGGTTGCAATACCATTAAAGTGGTAAATTTGCAGCAAACAAAGTGTTTTATTTATAATTAATCTAAATAAAAACGAAATGTTAACCGTAACAGATGCTGCCAAAAAACAATCGATTCGCCTCATGGAAGACGAACAAAAAATTGGCTATTTTATCCGAGTAGGTGTTCAGGGCGGAGGATGCTCAGGCCTTATGTACCAACTTACTTTTGACAACGAAGAACACGAAGGCGATATGTCCTTTGAAAACAACGGTGTTAAAGTTGTTGTCGATAAAAAAAGTTACCTCTATTTAGTAGGTACTACCCTCGATTTTTCAGGAGGTCTCAATGGTAAAGGATTTGTTTTTCAAAATCCGAACGCAGATAGAACATGTGGTTGTGGTGAATCCTTTTCCGTATAAAGATGTCAAACTATACTGAAAACGAACTCGCCAAAGACCTCGAAAACCAAGAATATAAATTTGGTTTTGTCACTGACATCGAGGCTGACACCGTTCCTATTGGCCTAAACGAAGACATCATTCGCCTTATTTCCTTCAAGAAAAATGAGCCTGAGTGGTTGCTTAACTACCGCCTCAAAGCTTTTGCTATTTGGCAAGAAATGACAGAACCCGAATGGGCACATGTGCAATATCAAAAGCCCGATTTTCAGGCCATCTCCTACTACTCTGCTCCTAAACAAACCAAAAAATACGAATCCTGGGACGACGTCGATCCAGAAATGAAAGAAACCATGAAAAAATTGGGGATTTCAATGGAAGAACAACAACGCCTCACCGGAGTTGCAGTTGACTTCGTCATGGACTCCGTT
>CANHBA010000053.1 GCA_947458985.1 Flavobacteriales bacterium | reverse complement strand
TCAAAGCCTACCATATCAGCGGATCACGAGGACTTTAGCTACTTTGCGGTCGCCACCTTGGTAATTGTTGGCGGTCCAGAAGAAATAAACCCCAGTTGGAACTTTCTCTCCGTTGAGGTTTTGCCCGTTCCAGGTTGCAGTGCCTCCGTTTGATTGTGTTTTATAAATCAAATTACCGCCAGCATCGGTGATTTTTACGTCCGAATTATAGCGAATGCCTTGGATGGTAATAGGGCCGAAATAATCTGGCTTGACCGGATTGGGAAACACATTAAGGGTTTCGTAGGTAGGGTCTTCGTAGGTGGCGTCTATGCGAAAAGAAACCAATCCTTTATCGGTAATGATAAAAAGCTCACCTGAAGTTTGGTTGAGTTCGATGTCGTAGATGGTGTTGGAAATCAAGGGAGAGTTGTCTACGGTGTATTGGGCAATGATTTCGGTGCCGTCGGGAGAAAGTAAGATGAGGCCTGCGTTGGCAGTTGACATCCATTTGCGGTTGCCGCCATCTACTTCGATATCTGTAATGCTCGCTTCGCCCAAGACAATTTCAAAATTGCCTTCATATGGTATTTTGATCCGCTGGGCATCAAAATTTCCTGTACCTGCTGAAAAAGCGCCGTTGGCATTGTAAAGCACCGCAAAACCAGCATCGGTTCCAATCCAGAGCTCGCCGTCGAAATCGGCTGCAAGAGCAGTAATTTTATTAGAGGGAAGGTTTCCCATTAACTCACCGGTTGTAAGTTGGATGCTTTGATCGTCGCTGGGGTCGTTGAGTGTACCTTGATGCTGTAATCCGACAAGGCCATTGGCATATGTGCCCATCCAGACGTTATCTTGGAAGTCGATTTCGATTTTAGTGGTGAGTTTGTTTGAGGCTCCTGCTCCGAGGTAATAACTGGCCCACACGCCATCTGGTTGTCGCACTTTTAGAGGCCTGTCCGTGTAGCCATTGACGGTCCAGAGATTGCCTTTTCGATCATATTTAAGCGCTGAAATCAAAGACCACCCATTGCCAATTGTTACAGGCTGAATAGGCGAGTTATTTTGATCGAATACCAAGGTGTCTGTCTCGTTAAAGACCGTTAAAGGTGCAAACGAATAGGTACCTGCAGCGATTTCCTTAGGATTTTTTGGGTTCACGGCAATTGAAATGAAATCCCAAAGAGCGTTGAAATCCCAGGCGGTAACGGTTGGCGTATTGTGAAAACGCCATTGTTGGTCTTCTAAAATATGAATACCGTTTCGGGTAAAAGCAGGGGCAATTTCCGCCTCTAAACGCCCTGAACCAATGGCCAAAACGCCTTCTTCCCAAGCCATTGAATATACATACCGATTGGCCAGCCCTTCGATCAAATAACGTTTGCAGGTGTATGCATTTAAATGCTCTTGAAGGCCCCATGCTTGGTCGGCGCTCCAGTAAGAGGAACCGAGTTGACAAACGCGGGCTGGGTTGATCCAGCGGTCGAGTAAACTTGCAGAATAAGAACTCAGCTGCAGACCATCAGGTGAATAAATTAAAAAGCCGCCGTCTATAGAAATAGCAATTTGGTTTTCGAGTGGATGAATGCTATTGATTTGAAAGCTAAAAGGTTCGTTAATGACATTTATCAAAATGTCGTTTTTCAAGCGAAAAACGGAGTCTTGGCCGTAGGTTTCGTTGGCTCTTAAGACCCAAAACTGTGCGTTTATGGACAGGAGCTCGCGGTATTTGTTTTCTGCTTGATACGGAAAACGAAGGTCGCGATCCCATTGGGAGAAGTCAGGTAAAGCAGGATTGCTGCGCAAACCTTTGAGCATTTGAGTCGGGGTGAGCGCAAAAATAGAATCGGCGGTTATTTCGACATCGACAATTGGCTCAAGGCTATTGGTAGGGTAATAGGTGTCTTTGATTTCTTCTTTTGCGACGTCTATCAAGACAATTGAAAAGTCGTTGGCGGCATAAATGTAAGGGCCGTTTCGCATGAACTTATTGATGCGCTTTGAATTGGTAATTTGAGCCAATTTGATGGCTGGTAAGTTGGTGATTTTACCTGCTTGCCATTTATCGATGTTGCCATTTGTATAGCCGATATAGACGGCGTTATCGAGTGCATCAAAGTACAAACAAGAAATCTCGATATCGGACAAACCGTTCAATGCTGTTTTGAGGACTCCTTCTTCTGTGTAAGGATTATAGATATATAGTCCGTTTTCTAAAGCAGTAAAGATGCGTTCGCCGTCTGTTGTGATATCAATTGCTTTTGCGCTGGCTACATGGTATTTCCAGGTGCCCATGGGGAGTTGGGCCTTTGCAAATTGGGCAAAAATCAAGAGTATAAAAAGAAAGAAATATTTATGCTTCATGACTTGCCGTTGAGGTTAGGGTCTCGGATTTAATAATGTAGGTTGGACGCTGCTTGCTCTGAACAAAAAGCTTGCCTAAATAAATACCGACAATGCCGATGAGTATCATTTGTATGCCGCCAATAAACAAAACCGAGGCGATAAGGCTGGTCCAGCCGGTGATGGCGGCGTTGGTAAAAACAGCGATATAAATAGCGTAGCAACCGTAAACAAAAGCAAGAAAGGCAAAAAAGAGACCTAAATAAATGGAAAAATAAAGCGGCTTAGCACTTGATGAAGTAATGCCATTGATGGCAAAATGGAACATTTTTCCAAGTGAATATTTACTTTGTCCGCTGAAACGGGCTGCTGGCTCGTAGTCGAGGGCTACCTGCTTGAAACCAAGTGTAGGAATAAGACCACGCAAAAACAAATGCGATTCTTTGAAAGTTTTGATGGCGTCTACCACCTTACGATCTAGCAAACGGAAATCAGCGGTTCCTTCTTCGATGGGTACCTCTGAAAGCCGATTCGCCAACCAATAAAATGCTTTGGCACTGAGTTTCTTGAACAAGCCCACATTTTGCTTGTCTTTACGGCGTGTGTAAACAACCTCAGCACCTTGGCGCCAAAGTTGAACCATATCGGCAATAAGCGCTGGCGGGTGTTGAAGGTCGGCGTCCAAACTAATAACTGCTGCGCCTCTAGCGTGGTCAAGCCCAGCTTTGAGGGCATGTTGGTGGCCAAAATTGCGGCTAAATTGCAAGAAATGGACATTGGTGTCTTGCGCGCGGAGTTGTTCGATGCGTTGTAAGGAGTGATCTGAACTTCCGTCGTCAATAAAAATGACTTCGTAAGTTGAGATTTGGAGTTGCTTCAAGACGACGAGGATTTCGCTGTATAGGCGCTGCACATTGCCTTCCTCATTGAAGGTCGGAATAACGAGTGATAGTTCTATTTGGCTCGGGCTACTCATGTCCTACGAAATTAATGATTAATCTGTTCTTTTCGCTAGGGTTTACACCTGAGTTCGGCTTAAATCGCTCGCCTTTCCCTATATTTGCGTAAATTCTGTGAAATGTCCGCAAATGAACGTATCTCTACAGACAACGCTCCCAAACCAGTAGGTCTGTATCCGCACGCACGCCGTGTTGGCAATTTATTATTCTTATCCGGTGTGGGTCCGCGCGTGGCTGGCTCAGACGCCAATGATTCGTCGGTGCCTGGCTTAAAGCTAGATCACAACGGCAACTTCATCACCTTTGACTTCGAAGCACAGTGCCGTAGCGTTTTTGAAAACGTACGCATTATCCTTGAAGCTTCCGGTTCTTCCTGGGACCAACTTGTCGATGTTACGGTGTTTTTAGTCAACATGAAACGCGACTTCCATACTTACAATAAACTGTACGCCGAATATTTCAAAGACAACTTACCTTGTCGCACAACGGTAGAAATTTCATCACTACCTACCCCTATTGCCATCGAACTCAAATGTATAGCCACCATTGAATCTTAACTTATGACTGCATTTATTATCCGCATCGCACTCGCACTTGTTGCCACTTTCTTCAATGTCTATCTCTTTATTTCCGGACACTGGGGTTGGGGTATCTTTTTTATCTTCATTACAGCCCTGATCATTCTATCCTTTTTCCGCAATGAAAACATGATCCTTGCGCTCAATCAAATGCGTGTGGGCAACCAAGACAAAGCCAAAGTTTACATCAATAAGATTTCGCACCCGCATTTATTGCCTAAAAAGCAACATGCCTATGTGTTATATCTTAAAGCCGTGCTTGGCGCCCAAGAACTTGGTTTTGCTGCTTCTGAACAACTGTTGCGAAAAGCTATTTCTTTAGGCCTACGCACCAACGAAGACAACGCCGTAGCACGCATGCACCTTGCAGGAATTAGTGCACAAACGGGACGTCGCCAAGAAGCCTTAACACTGCTTTCAGAAGCAAAAAAGCACGACAAAAACGGCATGCTTAAGGATCAAATCAAAATGCTCCAACAACAACTTCAAATGGCCCCTTCCAAAAATCAAATGCGCATGGCGCAAATGACAGGCGGTCGCAAGAAAACCCCAAAAATGCGTTAATATGTCTCAAACACCCCGCGCCATTGCACCTTCTTGGCCAGATTACCAATTACTCGATGCCGGAGGTGGCAAGAAGCTAGAACGCTGGGGTAAAGTCATCACCATCCGACCTGACATTCAGGCGTATTTTCACAGCGGCAAACCATTTACAGAATGGAAAACAATGGCGCATTGGGAATACACCGAAGTACCCGGCAAAACCGGTCGTTGGAAAGCACTCAAAGCAGATGCGCCTACCGAATGGCAAATTTCCTACGGCAGACTCAAGTTTGTGTTGGGCACTTCCACCTTTAAACACGTTGGGCTATTCCCTGAACAAGCCATCAACTGGGCGCATATCGACAAACATGTCAGTTCAGACGACAAATTCCTCAATTTATTTGCCTACACCGGTGCGGCTAGCTGCATGGCAAGGCTCAAAGGAGCCGACACCTTTCATGTCGACTCCTCTAAATCGATTCTGAATTGGGCGCGCCAGAACATGGACGCCAGCCGCTTACTCAATATTCACTGGGTGCTAGAAGATGCTCTTAAATTTGCAGAAAGAGAAGCGCGCCGAGGCAATCAGTATAACTACATTTTAATGGATCCGCCGGCTTGGGGTAACGGCGTCAAGGGAGAAAAGTGGAAACTCGAAGATAAAATCGATCAGCTTTTTGCTGCCTGTGCGCAAATTCTCAGCCCAAATGGCCACCTGACCCTCAACACCTACTCTCCGTCAATCGAAACAAGCCTCTTGACAGAATTAGCCGAAATGTACTTCCCGAATCGCAAAGCCACGCACGAAGCGCTCTACCTAGAGTCCACGACTGAAAAAACGCTGTATTGCGGCGAATTACTGCGCTTATAGTAAGTCATTAGCCAAGTTAGCCAATTCCGAGCGCTCGCCTTTCTCTAAACGCACATGCGCAAACAAAGGCTGTCCTTTCAAGCGGTCGATTAAATAAGCCAAACCATTGCTGTTTTCATCCAGATACGGGGTGTCTATCTGATGTACATCGCCTGTAAATACAATCTTTGTGTTTTCACCAGCACGTGTAATGATCGTTTTGACTTCATGTGGTGTGAGGTTTTGCGCTTCATCAATGATGAACATAATGTTGCTCAAACTGCGCCCTCGAATAAAAGCCAAAGGCGTAATAACGATGCGCTTGGTTTGTTCCATTTCGAGAATGGCCTTGTACTTCTTTTCATTCTCTCCAAACTGCGACTTGATAAACTTCAGGTTGTCCCAGAGTGGCTCCATGTAAGGGCCGATTTTGTCGTCGGCATCTCCGGGTAAAAAACCAATTTCTTTATTGGAAAGTGGCACCAACGGGCGGGCTAAAATGACCTGATTGAATTTCTTATTTTGTTCTAAAGCAGATGCTAAAGCCAATAAAGTTTTACCGGTACCGGCCACACCTTGCATGGCTACTAATTTGACATCGGGATTCAAAAGCGCATGAAAAGCAAAGGCTTGCTCAGCGTTTTTAGGTTTGATGCCATAGACAAATTCTTTTTCTATGCGCTCAATCTGATCGGATTGGTGATTGTAAAATGCCAAGGAAGAGGTTTTTCCATTTTTTAAGATGTAGTATCCATTGGTTTCTTTCTTCTCGCCCAGCAAACCGTTTTCTTCAACGCTACCGCGCGTAAATATCTCGCGAATGACCTCAGCATCTATGCCATCTACACCGTATTTACCCGCTGTTTGAATATCAGTGGCGTCAACTTTCCCGGTTTGGTAATCTTCGGCAACAACACCAAGCGCTTTGGCTTTAATGCGTAAATTGATATCCTTCGTAACCAAAATTACGGTGCGCTTATGCTCGAGTTCCATTAAGCTCAGGGCTGCGTTGATGATTTTGTGGTCATTCTTCCCTATTGCATAGACCTTTTCGGCGTTTAGACCAGTTGGTTGTTCGTCCATGGCCACTTTAAATTTGCCTAAACCCTTGCCAAGACTTATCCATTCTTGCAAAGAGCCGCTTCCGGAGAGTTTATCAATAAATCGAATCACCTCTCTTGCCGAAAAATTTTTGGTGTCGTTACCAATTTTAAACTTATCGAGTTCTTCAAGTACCGTAATTGGGATCGCTACAAAATGTTCTTTAAAATTGACAATTGCATCGAAGTCGTGTAGCAATACAGAGGTGTCTAGCACGAAGATTTTTTCCTTTTTTCTCATCCGCGATTTTTTATGAATTTACTTATTTCTCTTTTTGAAAAATAAGTTACGGTGAAAATAAGGGCCTAATGTGAAATAAATGTTAGCGCTTCTTAAAGAACGACTTAAAGACGCTATCTAAAGAAGCATATTTAAAGGAAAAGCCTGCTTGCTTGATTTTTTGATTGCTGGCGCGGAGGTCTGACAAGACTAAAATGGAGCGTTCGCCTAAAATCAAACGCAAGATAAACGCTGGAACATTCGGCAAAAATAAAGGGCGTTTCAGCCATTTAGCAAGCCGTTTGGTCATTTCGGTATTGGTGTCGTTGCCTCCAAGTGCGTTGAAAGTACCTTGTAAATTGTTGTCTAGGGCAAAGAGCATGAGTCTGCAGAGGTCGTCGATGTGTATCCAGGGATTGGTTTGCTCACCAGTGCCAATTGGCGATCCTAAACCCAATGCAATAGGGAGTTTCATGAGGTGTAGCGAACCGCCATGGCGAGAAAGCACCATGGAGATACGTAAAATTGAGCCAGGTACTTGCTTGAGAACCAGCTGATGCGCTGCTTCCCATTCCTTGACAACCGTTGCCAAAAAATCGGTGCCATAAACATCGTCTTCTGTAAATACTTTACCTGGCAAATTCTCGTAACAATTGACCCCAGACGCACCAATGTAATATTTGAGATTGGTCATTTGTGGAATCATGGATGCTAAAAAATGAGTGCTTTGCACCCGCGAAGACAAAATTTGGGCCTTGCGTCTGGTGGTCCAGCGCTTAGAGCCAATGTTTTCGCCGACGAGATTGATCAAGACATCAATTTTATCAAGTTTACTTGTGCTCATTTTCTCGGCCTGAGGATCCCAGAAAATGTGGCCATGCTTAGAAGGGTTCCTGGTAAGTTTGTATACGCGAAAGCCGCGGTCTTTGAAATGACGGGTTAAGTGCCCGCCAATAAGACCGGATCCGCCCGCAATGAGCACTGTGGGCATGGTATTTCTTATTGTGGACATATCGCTTTCAATTCTTGAAGTGCTTCAGGTGCGCTTTCTTGTAACGATTTACATAATTTATCTTTTTTTGCTAATGCCGTTTTGAGTAAAAGGGTATCGTTATGTGTGGCACCAGAAGACCAAATCTTGGAAGAGAGCCGATTTACTTTTTGTGCTTGTTGTAAACAACCACATTGTGCTTGATCTGCTTGTGAACAAGCCCCGAACAACAAAAGGATGGTCAGAAAAGAAATCGTTAATTTTATAGTATTCATTACAGAACAAATTTAAAATAATCTCGTAGAAACGCGCATGCGCAGCCTGACTTCTTTCACTTTTATTTTCTTGTTTTGGACATTCAGCTTGTCTCAAAATTGCCAAAGCGATTTCAAACCCAAAAAAGAGCTCGCCGCACAAACTTACTTGTGCCCTGATGCCATGCAAGCTGATTTAGCGCAATTACACAAACACATCTTAGAAACACACCCAAACCCCACCTATTATGGCAATATAGATGACCTTAGTGTTGCGTATCAAGCTGCAAAAAACAAAATTCTACACCCATTAACTGTATTCGACTTCATTCTTGTTGTCAATAACTACCTCTACGCGCTAAAAGATTCACATACAGGTATCAACCCCAAACAATTTCTCTACAGTGTAAATGGCAAACGAAAAGTGCTGCCTTTTTTTGTAGAAAACATCGACGATAAATTCTTCATCAGTTCGGCTTATCATTCAGACTTTATGATAGGTGCCGAACTCCTTCAGATCGATACATTTAAAGTTGAACAACTCTATCAATATGCCCTTGACTTGAGTTTAACAGAAGGCAACGCAACTTCAGCCCAAAAAGAGGTTGCTTGTGAATACATCGGGATTGTTTACAACCTATTGTCCATGTCTCTAAAAGAGCCCAAAAGTGCTCAAATAAAAATGGTAAGTACAACTGGCGACACCCTCCTCACCAACATTGACTTCAGTGCATCATGGCGGTATTTTCTAGCAGGTATGTTAAGTGCTCAAGCTGATGAAGTGCGCTACAGTTTTGATCAAAACAACAACGGCATACTTGTTGTTGAATCTTTTCAACCCCTTTCTTTGTCCGTTTTCAAAAGGAAAATTGATGCCTTTTTTGAAGAAGTTGAAGCAAATAATTGCACATCAGTTTATATCGATTTGCGCAACAATTTAGGCGGCTTATTGCGGGCAGAAGAATACCTTTTTAGTTATATCAACACCAAACAAATCGCCATTAAAACGAATTACCTCTATAAACGCAGCGACTACGACCGCTTTGCTCAGCTGAGCCCCATGCAACAAATGCAATTTGAAAACCAAGCCAAGAGTGTTTATCCAAATGGCCTAATATCCAAGGAATACGATTTTTACAAATTACCAAAAGGGGCCACACATACAATTCTCTACGACTACATCCCTGAAAACAACCGCAATTATGTCTATAAGGGCCAATGCCAATTGGTGCTCAACGGTAATTCGATGTCTGCATCGGTATTATTCGCGGCTTGGTTCAAGCATATTGAACGAGGTTCTATATTAGGCTCGGCCTGTATGGGTGGCATGGGCGGAACTTTTGGAAACCCAGCGATTATTTCACTCGACAATTCCAAAATTGATGTCATGGTAGCTACGCTTAAATTTACGCCGCTGCACATACGCGAACGCGCCTTGACAGCCATAGTGCCAGACATCACCATTAAAGCCACCAGAGCGGATTTAATAGAGCAGCGCGACCCGTTTTTAGAATATTTAAAGGGTTACCACAAATAAAATCCGGCCCAAACCAAAAGATAACGGACCAGTTTACCTACTCCCATCAATAAAAAGGTCGGTAGCCAAGGCGCTTTGAAAAACCCAAGCGCGATGCCAATTATATCTCCAATTATGGGCAACCAACAAAGTAAGGCCATTGTACTGCCGTAGCGCCGTATGCTCAGTTGCCAACGGTTAATGGCCTCTGGTTTTGCGCCAACTTTTAGCAGCCAATTAGGATTGCCTAGGTAACCAATTCCATAATTCAACCAAGCCCCCATTGTGTTACCAATGGTAGCAACCGCCACGCAAGTCCAGGGTTCATAACCCAAATACAGCATAGTGGTCAGAAATAATTCTGAGGCAACCGGCAAAATTGTTGCAGCTAAAAAACTAGCCAAGAATAAACCTAAGTAACCGTATTCAAAACTCATAAGGCAAAAAAAAAGCCGGTTGCCCGGCTTTTCATTTTAGGATTTAAAACTTAACGTTTTACAAATTTCTTTGTAGTGGCATGGCCATTTGAAGTAATGCTCACTGTATAAATACCTGCAGCCCATTGCTCAGAAGCAAGTGTGATTTCTTGCGCACCAGCTGTTAGTTGGTTGTAGTTATTTGTTTGCATGATTTTACCTGCAACATCAGTTACAACAACTACAACATCAGTTGAGTTTTGTAAATCAAAACGCAAAGTGGCGTTAGAAGTAGTTGGGTTAGGCATAACTACTGCTTGTGAAATTTCTGTTTGCTCAGCAACATTTAAAACTGGATCGAAATTCATGCGAACCATTGGTGTGTTGGTGGTGTAGTACCAAGTGTTGTCGGCTAAGTCTAGGAAGAAAGAAGTTTGTGGCTCAGACTTTCCTGCATTTGATACGCGTAAACCGGTAGTGTAAGAACCAATTACAGCCAAATAAGTTGTGCCTGCAAATACATCTACGAAAGGGTCGAGTTCCATGACCAAGTTAGTACCTAAGTTGGCAGAAACCAATGTAAGTGGTGCAGATTCAGATTCAAACATGAAATCGCCGGTTGTGGCATCTACTGAATACAATTTAACGAAGATTTCGGTACCTACAGTTGCGCCAGAAGCACCACTTGGCATGCGCACATTGATTGCTTTGAGCGTAGCATCTTGAAAAATATCGAATAAGTTACCTGCTTCGAAACCATCGGTGCCGTTAGAAGTGCTTCCTGCTGGGGTGCCGTTGTCACGTGCATAGATGAAGTCTGTTACCGTGAAATCGATGTTAGACATGGTGTTGTTCGCAGGGATGTCGTCAGTAGAGTCAGCGGTGATGCTGCGTGAAATTGAAATAGCACCAGGTGTTGCTGGCGGTGTGTAGAACGTTGTAAGTTCGATGGCTGCAGTATCTAATGAATTGATGCTTACAGGTGCAGATGAACCCGTCCAAGCACCGCTGTTTGCATTGATATTGAGTTTAACATTGGTTTGGGTATTGACACCACCGTTGAATACGTCAGCAGCAAAGCCGATTTCTGTAACTTGTTCGTTAGGAATTTGGTAGTAAGGCAAACCTACAGAACCCCAGAAAGAAGAGGTTACTGAAAGATCATTGGTTGGGTTGGTTACGATTTTGACGTCGTCGATGTACCATCCGTATGTAATCCAGACATTTGGATTAGTTGCTGAACCTGGGTAGTTGGTTGTCCAAGAAAAACGCACCCAAATTGGGCTTGGATTGGCAGCCAAGAAAGTGGCTAAGTTGATGATTTTTGTATCTGGATTGGCATATGCAGAACCACCTGCTGCAGACAATACTGTTTTGTCGAGGTTATCTCCGACTGTAACCCAAGTTGTGCCGTCAGTAGAAATTTGGATTTCTTGAAGGTCGTTGAAACGCGCGCCGTATTGTTGGAATTGAAGAGATACTTGATTGCTTCCGCCTAATGCCGCGATATCGATTGGCTGTGCAGTTGTTAACGTATAGACCACGTTTAACGCTTGTGTTGCCGCTTGTGCGTCGCCATTCACTAACTCAGCGTAGTTGCCGCCTGAAGTAGAGGCTATGCCGCTATTTGCCCACCAGCCATCGTTGGTACTGTTGATGTTCCAACCAAATTCTACACCACTCTGACCTGAATTGTCGAGGGTCCAGTTTGCTGGGTTTGCGAAATCGTCGGACCAAAGGGTAACACCTAAGATTTTTTCATCGGCGATGGCATGAACTCCTTCTTTAGGCGCTTTTACAAGCTCTTGGAAAGATTGAATGCGCGGTGCTTTCTGAGCATAAGCAACAGATGCAAGGGCGCTTACAAAAAGTATTAGTTTTTTCATTTTCGAGTATTTAGGTAATAAAGATAGTGATTTCTATGCGTCCTTCAAAAAAGGCAGGCTTTTTCTGCCTACCGAGAGAGAATTCTTCGCTAAATGAACAACGAAGATGCCTTCTTGTTCGTGGGGCGCTAATAGATAATTGCCGAACATGTCTATTGCCTGACTATGGCCATTATAGACCAATTCATTGCCGTCTGTTCCCACACGGTTACAAGCAGCCACATAACATTGGTTTTCTATTGCCCTCGCTTGGAGCAGTGCATCCCAATGTGCAATGCGTTTTTGTGGCCAATTGGCCACATATAAAAGTAAATCATATGCAGTTTCACCCGTTGCGTCGATCCGATTGCGGATCAGCTCTGGAAAGCGCAAATCATAACAAATCTGAAGGTTGATGTTCCAATTCTTGTAAGAAACGATCTCTTCATGAATGCCTGAAGTGTAAAACTGATCTTCACCCCCAAGACCAAATGCCTTGCGTTTGTCATAACAATATATTTCTCCATTCGGCTCCACAAAAACCCCCCGATTGAAATAGCCGACCTGATCATGAATCATCAGGGAGGTATAAACAGCAGTTCCGCGTTTCTTTGCAAGTTCTTTCAGAAAATTAAGCCCTTCGGAATCTGCCCAATTGTCGGCATGATCTATTTGCATAGAAAAACCTGTATGGAACATTTCGGGAAGTAAGAGTAGGTCAAATTCTGCTTGTCCTTCAAGTAAAGATTGAATATGCTTAAAATTGGCTTGTTTGTCTTGCCAAATTTGATTGAATTGCAATATGCCAACCCTTAAATCTTGCATAACTTATCGATTGCGGCGCTTAGGGTGTCGTCTGTCTTCGCGTAACAAAACCTGATCAAGTGGCGGTCTTCACCATTGGCATTAAAAACTGATAACGGTATCGCTGCAACGCCATACTCCTTTGCCAAGCGGATGCAGAAGTCGGTGTCTGGTTCGGTAGAAATATTGGCATATGAAGCAACTTGAAAATAACTTCCCTGCGAAGGCAATAGTTCAAAACGACTTTTAGCCAGTCCCGACCTAAACAAATCGCGCTTATTTCGGTAAAACACACTCAAACTAGCGACGTCTACTCTATTCAAATAATCCGCGAGGGCATGTTGGGCAACACTGTTAACTGAAAACACTAAAAATTGGTGCACTTTATGAATTTCCCGCATGAGTTCGACTGAGCAAACAAGGTAACCCAATTTCCAACCAGTGATGTGAAATGTTTTACCAAAAGACGAAACGATGACAGCGCGGTCTCGAATAAGTGCGCGTTGATGTATCGATTGATGCGCGTCCGAAAAAGCAATGAATTCATAAACTTCGTCAGAGAGCAAAAGTAAATTTGGATGCTCCGCCATTAAATCTTCAAGCGCAAGAAAATCGGACTCATCCCAAATGGTTCCGCTCGGATTATGAGGGTTATTGATGATGAGCATCCGGGTTCTAGAACAAATATGAGCGCT
>CANHBA010000052.1 GCA_947458985.1 Flavobacteriales bacterium | reverse complement strand
TTTCGATGAATGCGCCGTAGTCTGCCATCACAACAACTTTACCTGTTACTTTGTCACCAACTTTGAGGTCGGTATCAAGAGAATCCCATGGATGTGGTTGTAATTGTTTTAGACCAAGTGCAATGCGTTTTTTGTCGTCGTCGAAATCGAGGATTACTACATTGATTTTTTGATCCAATTCGAGCATTTCTTCTGGATGCGTTACGCGACCCCAAGAAAGGTCTGTAATGTGGATGAGTCCGTCAACGCCACCGAGGTCGATAAAGACACCGTATGAAGTGATGTTTTTAACCACACCTTCCAAGACTTGTCCTTTTTCGAGACCAGAAATGATTTGTTTCTTTTGTTCTTCGAGTTCTGCTTCGATGAGTGCTTTGTGAGAAACAACCACGTTACGGAATTCTTCGTTGATTTTAACGACTTTGAACTCCATGTTTTTACCAACATAGATATCGTAGTCACGGATAGGCTTCACGTCAATTTGAGAGCCTGGTAAGAATGCTTCGATGCCGAAAACGTCTACGATAAGACCACCTTTGGTTCTGCATTTGACATAACCAGTGATGATTTCTCCTGTGCGGAGTACATCGTTGACACGGATCCAAGCGCTGTGCATGCGGGCAGTGCGGTGAGAAACAATTAATTGACCTGTTTTGTCTTCGAGACAGTCAACATAAATGTCTACAACGTCGCCAGCTTTGAGCTCTGGGTTGTAACGGAATTCGTTGGCAGCAACAACACCTTCAGATTTGTAACCAATGTTAATGATTACTTCTTTTTTGTTGATCATGACAACTGTCCCTTGAATAACTTCTTTTTCCATGATAGAAGTCAGGGTTTGTTCGTAGCGATCTCCGAGTTCAGAGCGTTCTACTTGATTGTAGCCATCCAATTGGAGTGCTTCCCAATCGAAATCTGCAGTTCCCTGCGGTTCAATGTGTTTGGCCATAAGGCGTAAAAATTTGTATTTCTAATACCCTGAATATCAGAAAGTTGTTAAACATAAATAGAGGCACTTTCAGGGAGTGCGCTTCAAAATGAGGTGCAAAGGTACGAATAATTACTTGAATAACAAGTTGCTGCGCTGATTAATTATCTGAGACATTCACCGGGAAATGTGCATATAGGGCGAGGTCTGGGCCTTGTTGGAGCATGCAGTTTTTCCACAAAGAAGCAGGTTCCTCTTTTAAGAGCATTTTGTCATTAAAGTCAGCTGTGCAGATCCAGCTGCGCTCGGCAAGTTCTTCGTTGAGCTGACCAGCGCCCCAACCTGCGTAACCAGCAAACAGACGTAAGTGCGTTTGAGGCTTGGGTAGCAAATGTGTTTGCAAGAGTACTTCTTTCCAATCGCCGCCAAAATAAAGGTACTCTGTTACTTTAGTTGCGCCAGTTACATTAGCGAAGCGATGCAGGTAAAAGAGTTGTTCTTGTGCTACAGGGCCGCCATTAAAGATGGGTAAATCGAGCTCCATGTGCTCAAAAATATCGCTGAGGAGAAGGGCGGATTTGTGGTTGAGTACCAAGCCAAAGCTTTCTGTAGGGTCATGGGCAACTAACAATACTGCTGCGCGCTCAAAAAAATCTTCGTTCAGATGCGGATCGGAGAGCAGGAGCCTACCTGTGTTGGGCGCAACCTTAGATCTGAATACATGTTGATTTTGGTACTTCATGTTCTTGCTAACAAATAAACAAAATATTTTGTGGTTTGCAATAGGCAATGTTTAATTTTGTAATCATGAAATTTGCTGCTATCGATATCGGAACCAATGCTGCGCGCTTGCTTATTGCAAATGTACAACAAAGCGCTGGGCACATCCAATTTCAAAAGTTAGCTTATTACCGCGTTCCATTGCGCCTGGGCGAAGAAGTCTTTGACAAAGGAAAGATCAGCTCCCATAAAGCCCTACAATTTCAACATACCATCCAAGCGTTTCAATTACTTGCCCAAACACATGAAGTGAGTCATTTGAGAGCGGTAGCCACTTCTGCTATGCGAGAGGCAAGCAACGGCAAGAAAATAGCCAAGCAAATTTTGCAGCACACAGGCGTGCAGATTGACATCATCTCTGGCGACGAAGAAGCACAATTGATCTTCAATACTTTTGAGCTGTTGCAATTGCAGCGTCAGCAACAATTCGTTGTGGTAGATGTCGGCGGAGGTAGTACCGAAATTAGTGTTTTTGAACATGGTCAGAAGGTGGCTGCGCGCTCCTTTGAACTAGGTACCATCCGCATCTTAAAAGGAAAAACCAATCCTGAATCCTGGACCCAATTCACCACTTGGATCCAAACACATGTTCAGCTTCAAGAAGCTCACACCGTTTTTGGTACTGGTGGCAATATCAACCGTGCACTCAAAATGATTGCGCCGCGTCAAAAAGATACGCTCAGTTTAGCTCAGCTCAAAGAATTGAACCATGCCCTGAGCCAACTCAGCCTAGAAGAGCGCTGCGCCAAATACCAACTGAAGCCCGATCGTGCCGATGTCCTTATTCCAGCACTCCACATTTACATTACTGCCTTAGAAGCCTTGGGTCAAGAAGCCTTAGTTGTCCCAAAAATTGGTTTGTCTGATGGCGTTATTTACCAATTGTATCTTCAAAACACCCATATTTAGTCATGGCTCAAAAACCTGCAATCCCGAAAGGAACCCGCGATTTTCTTCCTACTGAAGTTGCCAAACGCAATTACATGTTTGCCACCATTAAGGAAGTCTTCCGTCGCTATGGCTATGCGCCAATAGAAACACCAAGCTTTGAATTGTCTTCAACGCTACTCGGTAAATACGGCGAAGAAGGAGACCGACTGATTTTCAGAATTCTCAATTCTGGTGAAAAAATGCGCAAGGCTGACCTCGATGCGTTGGCACAAGACAACCTACCGCGTTTTGCCAATTCCTTAGCTGAGAAAGCATTGCGCTACGACCTCACCGTTCCTTTTGCGCGCTTTGTGGTTCAGCATCAAAACGACCTCACTTTTCCATTTAAGCGCTATCAAATACAACCTGTTTGGCGCGCAGACCGCCCTCAACATGGGCGTTACCAAGAATTTACGCAATGCGACGTCGATGTTGTGGGTTCAGACTCCTTGTTGAATGAAGTCGAACTCATACAGATTTTTGACGAAGTGCTTACCAAACTAGGCCTGCCCGGATTCAGTATCCAGCTCAATAACCGCAAAATTCTGAGTGGTATTGCAGAGGTTTGTGGCGAAGCAGCACGCATCGTCGACATGACCGTCGCTATCGACAAACTCGACAAAATTGGCGAAGAAGGCGTCATAGCCGAACTCGAGCAGAAAGGCTTCTCTGAGGCTTCTATCGAGAAAATCAAGCCGCTTTTTGCTTTTGAAGGCAGCAATGCCGACAAATTGACTTTGTTGCGCGCTTATCTTGCCGACAGCGAAGTTGGGCAAAAAGGCCTCGACGAACTCAGCGAAGTGCTCGAACAGATCAATCATCTTGGTTTGCAACGCGGTGAACTCATTTTTGATTTGACACTCGCCCGTGGCCTCAATTATTACACCGGTGCCATCTTTGAAGTAAAAGCACACAATGTCAAAATGGGCAGCATTTGCGGCGGCGGACGTTACGACGACCTCACGGCTTTGTTTGGCTTGAAAGGTTTGTCTGGGGTAGGTATCTCTTTTGGCGCTGACCGCATTTACGACGTCATGACCGAACTCGAACTTTTCCCGAAAGAACTCGATCGCACGTTGGATATTTTATTTGTGAATTTTGGCGCCGAAGAAGGTAAATATTGCTTGAAGCTGCTGCAACAAGTGCGCAATTTAGGCTTGGCTGCAGAGTTGTATCCGAGTGCAGCCAAACTCCAAAAACAGCTCAAATATGCTAATGACCGCAATGTAGCTTATGTGGTCATGATCGGTGCCGAAGAAGCTGCTGCCGGAACCCTCAGTTTTAAAAACATGGAAACAGGCGCTCAAGAGCAACTCTCAAGCGCCGATTTTCTTACCAAATGCGGGCAACTTTTTTAACGTCGTTGCGCATTTCTCTTCCTTCCGGAACCTGAAACGCTTCAAAAAACTCCGGGCAATTTTTAAGTGGCCCGTTTACGCGGTACATTCCTGGCGAATGCGGGTCCGTAGCCAAGCGCTTTTTCATTTCAGCTTCAGTATACTTGATTTTCCAGAGTTGCGCATAGGCAATAAAGAAACGTTGCGCAGGTGTGTAACCATTTACCAACTGATTCGCTTTGAATTCATCGGTGCGCTTGTAGGCGTAGAAAGCCATCGTGAGGCCACCTAAATCGGCGATGTTTTCTCCCATTGTTAAATCGGCATTGACACAATGGTCTTCGATAGGGCAAAAGCCAGAGAAAGTAGCACCCAATAATTTGGTTTTTTCTTCAAAAAGCAGACGATCTTCTTCGGTCCACCAGTTGGTGAAAGAACCATCGGCCGCAAATTTACTGCCCATGTCGTCAAAACCGTGCGTGAACTCATGGCCAATGACCATACCGATACGACCGTAATTGACGGCATCTTCGTAAGTTTCATCAAAGAAAGGCGCCTGCATGATACCAGCCGGGAAAGCAATCTCGTTGAGTAGGGGATGGTAATAGGCATTCACCATGTGTGCAGGCATACCCCATTTGTCTTTGTCTACGGGTTTGCCGAGCTCTGCATAGTTTTTGGCGACACTATAACGGCTCATTTCTTTGTAGTTATTGGCATAACGATCCGAAAAGAAGCGCAGGCTAGAGTAGTCTTCCCATTTGCTCGGGAAACCAAGTTTGCGTCCAATTGCATTCAGCTTGACAATCGCTTCTTTTTTGGTGGCATCAGACATCCAGTCGAGTTGTTCGATACGTTCTTTATAGACAAAAAGCAAGTTGTCTACCATTTCATTGACGCGTTCTTGGGCCTCTTTTGAAAAGTGCTTGTCGACAAAAGCTTTGCCTAAAAGCTCGCCAACTTCAAGATTGGTCATTTCTTCGATGGCTTGTTCGTAAATAGGTTGTTGCTCGCGTTTGCCAGATAAAACGCCTTCGTAAAAAGCAAAATTGAGGTCCACGAAAGCAGTGTTTAAGTGTCCAGCGTAATGATTGATGACGCACCATTGGAGGTAGTTTTTGAGGTCTTCAATCGCAACTTCTTCCCAAAGTTGAGATAGTTTGATGTTGAAGGTTGGATTGCTGACAATAATGGTGTCGGGTACCACGCAACCCACTTCCGTTAAATATTGTTTGAAATTAAAATGTGGACCAAAACTGCGGATTACCTCGGCAAAACCTTTCTTGTTATAGGTTTTTTCGGGTTCGCGCATTTCTGATGGACGCAACATGGTTTCGGCTAATTTCAATTCGAAGTCATATACTTTTTGAGCCGCTTGGGCCGCATTCGGCACTTGGGCCAACTGAAAGGAGCTCTCTATGTGTTTGATATAAGCCGCACGGATTTGCGCGTATTTTTCATCGTAATAGTAATCTCTATTTGGGAGTCCGATGCCGCCCTGACCTAAATAAGCGACATTGGTGGTCACGTTTTTAAGGTCTTGTCCCACACCAAAACCAAAGAAAGCGCCGACGCCATCTTTGTGTAGTTTGGCTACCACCGCTTGGAGGTCATCAATTTTTTGAATCCCGGAAATGTTGGCGAGATCTTCTTGAATGGGTAACAAGCCGAGTTCGTTGCGGCGCGCCATGTCGGTGTAGGACATAAAATAAGCCCCTAGTAATTGGTTTTGAGAACCCAAAGACCCAGGGTTTGCTGCAGCTTCCTTGAGGAGTGTGATCAATTTCTGATTATTGGCTTGTTCAAGTTCATTGAAGCTGCCCCAACGCGATTCACTGGCCGGAATTTCTGTATTGGCAATCCAGGTGCCATTGGCGAACAAGAAGAAGTCGTCTGCAGGCTGAATAGTGGTGTCTAAGGCCTTGAGGTCAATGCTTTGCAGCGCTTGGTTTTTGCTTGATTCCATCTTGGTTTGCTTACAGCTCGCCAAAGCAGCTCCGATGGTAAGTGCGTAAAAGATTTTGTTTTTCATGTATTGATTAAAGTTTGATCATGTGTATGTGTGGGATGCCATCTTCTAGATAGGTAGCTCCTTCGGGTACAAAGTTGTGCTTTTTATAAAAATTTTGCAAGTGGGCTTGTGCCGACAACACGATTTTTTGCTGCCCAAAACACTTGTGTATTTCGGCAACGCAAAAGCGCATGAGTTCATGGCCAAGTTGTTGTTTGCGGAAAGGTTCTGCGACAATCACTCTACCAATGGAAATTTCTGGATAAGCAAGCGCAGCCGGCACGATGCGTGCACAAGCCACTAATTTGTCGTGCTGGTGAACAAATACGTGCAGAGATTTTTGGTCTTTGTCGTCGAGGTCTTGGTAAACGCAGTTTTGTTCGACCACAAAAACTTCGCTGCGCAATTGCAAATAAGCGTAAAGTTCGAAAGGGTTTAATTCAGCAAATGCTTTGATTGAGAATTGGTGTTCCATAGCGACTTAGTGAACTTTGTACAATAAGGCTGATTCGCTGAGCTGCCCAGGCGACACCATTGGTTCGTCGTAGGGGATTTCAGCTCCGTAGCGTTGTTGCATGATTCTACGGACCTGCGGGCTTTCGAGGTTGAAATCTCTCAAAGCTTTTGGGCGGCATAATTCGATTCCTGTTGCTTGGTAGGCTTTGAAAGCCAGTTCGGAGCAATACATTTCGCGCTCAGACCAATTGAAGCCGAGGTCGTAATGTTTGCCCATTTGAGCCTTGAGGTAAGCCTTCATTTGGTTCAATTGAGCTGCGCTTAAACTTTTGTCTTTCAAACGGTAAACCGCATAATTTTGGTCTACTCCGCTGTCTATCCAGTCCGCTAACGAGCGCACGCCAACAGGTTCAATTGCTTCAAAAACATAGGGCTTTCCATCTAAATAGAAGATGATGCCGCAATGTGAATAATTGGAATTGGTAGCCAATTGTACGGCTGTGCTTTGCGCTGAAGCACTGTGCTGAAAGATGAGATCGCCATCTTTGTATTGTTGACTACAACTTGTAAAGGACAGCAGTAATAAAAAGGTAATGAAGTAAATCCGCATGAAAATAGTTTTAGTAAGAACCGTGGAATCTTCGCAAAAACCATTCCGCAATGAGTAAGCCCAACAAAACAAAGCACAAAAGTAGGTAGTCCAAAAGAGGATCAAACTGATGGGTTTCGGTGCGCAATGCCACGAGGTCTTCTTTTTTGTCGAGTAGGGAAATTAGTTTTTTGTAATCCTTTATGGCAAGTACTTTAGCGTCTGTTTGGTTGGCTAATTGATAAAGTGTGGTATGTCGGGCCGAAGATTCGAGTTGTTCTAGATTGATGTCCTCGACGATAAAAGCACCTGTTTTGACATATTTTTTTTGATTGTGCGTAGTGCTCGCTTTCCAGTAGTAACGCCCGGGCTTGAGTTTGCCAAGTTGTTGCTGGTAAAAAGCGCCTTTTATTGCAAAGTTTCCTTTTCTTATTTTTTTATGTTCGTAGTCTAGTTCCCAGTTGATTTTTGGACTTGTAATGGCCTGTAGGGCTTCATTGTAGAAGGTGGCGTTGAGGATGCAATTTTCTGAAGTGTTGAGTTTTTTTGGAGCTTGAATTCTCAAACCACTTCCTTCTTTTTTGACCATGAGGTAGGCGCAAATTTCGCCTGCAAATGCATCAAAGGCTTCGTGGTTTTGCTTTTTGACGTAATTGACCATGCGCCAGCGCCAAAGTCCTTCACCGAGTAAACAGGCATTGCGTTGTTGGTTGCGGTCGCTAAAGGTGAGCAGGGGTGTGCCTTTTTGCAAGTTGCCGATACGCTGCGTAAAAAGCACTTGTGTGCCCGCAGTGGCTCTGACTTCACCAAATCTTTTGGTGAGTGGAGGCAGGGTTTCGGTGAGGCTTAGCAAGTCAGCATTGGGTTGATACAGCGCAAAACCTTTATTTGGCGTCGCCTGTATTTCCTCGAGTTGCGTTTTGAGCGTCAGCTGTAGGCCGGTATTCAATTTAGCCGCAATTTGGTCGTCTGTTTGCGAGCCAAGTATGTACCAAACTGGGATTTGCTTGCTGCGCAGTTCTTTGAAAACATTATCGCTGAAACCTTTACCTGGGTCGTGCCAGACCACTAAGTCAATACTGCTCCATTTGAGGTCTTTGAGTTGCTCTGAATGTTTGACCAGCACTTCGTAATTTTCATTGCCGGCAAGTGCTTGTTGCAGAGCGGCGATATCCGGATGCGGCGCGTGGCTGTAGAGCAAAATTTTACTGCGGCTATCGAGTACCTCGATGTAAACCGTTCGGCTATTGTTTTGATAAGAGAACTCCCCTTTGAATTTGTCAATAACAAGTTTGTATTCGTGGATGCCTGGTTTTTTGGCTTTCGCTTCAAACTGAATGGTAGTTTGGCTACTCCGCGTGGCCGGAAGTTGTACTTTTTGAGCGGCTAATTTTTTACCGTCTTCATATAGTGAAACCACGATATTTTTGGAAGAGAAACGCTGTGCTTCGATGTCTACCTCTAAGGTGAAGTTGTTATTGAGAAAAGCGAGCTCGTTGTGCGCTACATTGGCCAAAATGAGGTCTTTTTTAATGGCGGTATCTCCGACAGCTAAACTATACACGGCAGTAAGGGGGAGGTTCTCGGCATTGTACATTGGGTGGCCGCCGGTGTTGTAGTTTCCGTCTGAAATCAGAACAACAGCCCCAAGATTTCGATTTAAAAATTGATTCGCAGCCTGTTCAAATGGCAACTCCATGTTGGTCTGCGCAGCTGTAAAACCCGTGTTGGCAACTTGAAGGTTGTTGCCGAAGTTCCAGGTTTGCAGCTCAAAACGCCCCGCTAATTTTTCTTTTAAAATGGATTGGTATGCCTTGATTTGTTGCTCGAGTTTGTCGCTTTCCTTGTAATTGGTCATGGAGGAGGAGCGGTCCACGAGGGTCAAAACAACTGGTTTTTCTGTTTCAAAATTGGATTGCTCAAGCAATAAGCCTAAAAGCAGCACTCCGATGAGACCCAAACTTAGGGCGCGCAAAGAAAAGAGCGTGAACCAAAGTTTTTTAGATTTGGTTTGTAACCAAGTTTCCTTGCGGTAAAAAAAGTAGCTAAGGGTGGCTGTGAGTGCCAAAATTGGAAGAATCCACCACAAAGAATAAGAAGACAGCAAATGCATATGCCAAAAATACATACATTTTTACTTAAATTCGTGGCTCAAAAACAATCAACATGTCAAAAACCGTTTATATCCTCTCCGCAGTCCGAACTCCAATCGGCTCATTCATGGGTGCATTTTCAGGTGTATCTGCAACGCAACTAGGTGCTACAGCAATTAGTGGCGCACTTCAAAAAGCACAACTCGACCCTGCATTGGTCGACGAAGTTTTTATGGGCAACGTACTGCAAGCAGGCGTGGGGCAGGCGCCAGCACGTCAGGCGGCATTGGCAGCCGGTTTAGGTAAAAATGTTCCTTGTACTACGGTCAATAAAGTTTGTGCTTCTGGCATGAAATCAATCATGCTCGGCGCCCAAAGTATTTTAGCAGGTGACAACCACGTTGTTGTCGTTGGCGGAATGGAAAACATGTCTCAAACACCACATTATTTGGATGCCCGCAACGGTACCAAATTTGGCAACATCGGCATGCTAGACGGCATCACCAAAGATGGTTTGCTAGACGTTTACAGTAAAGTGCCAATGGGCAACTGTGCCGAACTTTGTGCTACCAAATACGAAATTACCAGAGCAGATCAAGACAATTTTGCTATTGTATCCTACCAACGTGCCGCAGCGGCATGGGAAGCTGGTCGCTTCGCCGACGAAGTAGTTGGTGTATCAGTTCCGCAACGCAAAGGTGATCCTGTAATGGTTCACGAAGACGAAGAATACAAAAACGTATTTTTAGATAAAATTCCTGCTTTGCGCCCTGCTTTTGATAAAGAAGGCACCATCACAGCAGCCAATGCTTCTACACTCAACGATGGCGCATCTGCACTCATTTTAGTTTCAGAAGAGGCAGTTGAAAAATACGGCCTCAAGCCAATTGCCAAAATCCTATCCTACGCCGATGCAGCCCAAGAGCCAGAATGGTTCACAACCGCTCCTTCACTCGCTATTCCAAAAGCGCTTGAAAAAGCAGGTCTTACTACTGCCGATGTAGATTATTGGGAACTCAACCAAGCTTTTGCTGTTGTTGGTTTGGCAAACATGAAAATTCTTGGTCTCGATCCAGCTAAGGTCGATGTCAATGGTGGTGCAGTTGCTTTAGGGCATCCGCTGGGCAATTCAGGTTCTCGCATCATTGTTACCTTATTGAATGTCTTGAAACAAAATGGCGCGAAGCGCGGTGGAGCCGGTATCTGCAATGGCGGTGGCGGCGCTTCTGCTATGGTGGTGGAGCTCGTTTAATGCGCTATATCTTTTTCATCTTATGGAGTTCAGCGGCTTTTGCACAGCAGAAGCCGCTAGATTTCGTTAAACCTTTCATTGGTACCCAAGACGCAGGGCACACTTACCCTGGCGCAACGGTTCCGTTTGGAGCCATTCAACTCAGTCCCGATACCGATACCATTCCTTTTGCAGTTAACGGCGCGTATCAGCCTAATGTATATCGCTACTGCGCAGGATATCAGCATGCCGACTCCACAATTGTCGGCTTTTCACACACGCATTTTTCAGGAACCGGCCACTCCGATCTTGGCGATATACTCCTGATGCCAAACCGAGGTCCCATTCAATGGAATCCGGGAACGGCAGGAGCGCCAGAAAAAGGCTACAGATCGGTATATCACCACGACGAAGTTGCGGAGCCTGGCTATTATGGTGTTTACCTCGATGAAATTGGGGTGAAGGCCGAACTCACGACCACCCAGCGCGTAGGCGTGCACCGCTATCGTTTTGACGACGGCGCCCCGGGCCACTTCATACTCGACCTCACCCACGGCATTTACAACTACGACGGCAAGAATGTCTGGTGTTTTTTGCGCGTAGAAAACGACACTTTATTAACGGGCTTCAAGCAAACCAATGGCTGGGGCAGAACCCGAACCGTTTATTTTGCCATTGCCACTTCTGTGCCGCTTAGTACTTATCAAATCAAAGATTTCAAGCCGAGTATGTACAAAGGTTTTTGGCGCAAATTTGACACCGAACATCAGTTTGCCGAAGGGGCAGGTGAGGGCTTGAAAGCTGCTTTGTTTTTTGGCCAGGCCAAAGAAGTAGAATTCAGGGTGGCGCTCTCGGGTGTTTCCATTGAAGGCGCGTTATTGAATCTCCAAACCGAAGCGCCAAAGTCGGGTTTTTCTGCTTATCAATTTGCTGCTCAAGAGCAATGGAATCAGGCTTTTTCGGTAGTGCAAGACGCCAACTTTCTGCACCTCGATGATCAAATCAATTTTTATACTGCTTGGTATCACAGTTTGCTGGGTTCTACGATTTACATGGATGTAGACGGCAGTTACCGCGGGCTTGACCAAAGAATACATCAGGCCGATGGTTTTACCAACTACACGACCTTCTCTCTATGGGATACCTATCGTGCGGCGCATCCGTTTTTGAATTTGTTTTATCCAAAACAAAATGCAGACATGATCGTGTCCATGCAACAGCACTACACCCAAAGTGCGCACCATATGTTGCCAATTTGGTCGCATTATGCCAATGAAAACTGGTGCATGATCGGCTACCACGCCGTTTCTGTAATGGCAGATGCCGTTGTCAAAGAAAATCCTTATTTGAAAGATCCTTCCCGTTTTTTGAACGCGGCACACAGCACTGCAAACCAACGTTTTTATGAGGGTTTAGGCGCTTACATTGATTTAGGCTTTGTTCCGGAAGACCAAAGCGGCAGTTCTGTCTCCAAAACTTTAGAATACGCCTACGACGACTGGTGTATTGCACAATTGGCTTCTAAATTGAATGCGGATAGTTTGGCGCGGGTATACCAGTCCAGGGCTCAGTATTACCGCAATGTATTCGATGTGCAAACCGGCTTCATGCGCCCCCGCCTTTCCAACGGCAACTTTAAGTCTTCATTTGACCCGCTGTCGACACATGGGCAAGGTTTCATTGAAGGAAACGCCTGGAATTATAGCTTTTATGTTCCTCAGCAGCCCTTGAGCCTCATTGCGCTAATGGGTGGTGAGCAGCGCTTCGTGGCACATCTTGACTCTCTTTTTGAAATGGAGCTACCAGATGCCTTTTTTGCCGAAACCGAAGACATCATGCGCGAAGGGATTATCGGTAATTACGTGCACGGCAATGAGCCCTCGCATCATATCGCTTACTTTTACAACTTTACCGCTCAGCCTTGGAAAACACAAGCAACGACCCGCATGGTTTTGGCCAAACAATATAGTCTGAAGGCCGCCGGAATGGGTGGCAACGACGACTGCGGCCAAATGAGCGCTTGGTATTTGTTTACGGCCCTCGGTTTGTATCCTTTTGCACCGGGCTCTGCCGATTACCAGCTCACAGCTCCTTTGGTCAAAGACGCCACCTTGCAACTCGACAACGGTCAAACACTGCGCATCCGGACCCTAAACAATTCAGACAAGAATGTGTACATACAAAAAGTGAGTTTCAATGGCCAGCAATTGCAAAAGCCTGTGCTTTCACACAAAGAATTGCTAAAAGGAGGGGAACTCCTTTTTGAACTTGGGCCAAAACCCGCTAAAAAAGCCTTTCAAAAATCCTAAACATTTTTGAAGCTAACGTGTTTGAAAAGCATGTATCAACTCAAAAGAACACAATTTATCCCGACAGATTTACAAACTTGTTGGGACTACTTCTCCTCACCTTTGAACCTCAAAGAAATCACGCCACCAAGCATGGGTTTTATTGTCAAATCAGAGGTGCCTCAAAAAATGTACGAAGGCCTCATGATTGCCTATACTGTGAAACCATTGGCTGGTATTCCGATGAATTGGGTAACAGAAATCAAAACCGTGAAAGATTTAGCATTTTTCGTAGACGAACAGCGCGTAGGCCCCTACAAAATTTGGCATCACGAGCACCACTTTAAATTGGTAGAAGGCGGTGTAGAAATGACCGACATCGTTACGTATGTGCTGCCGCTGGGTATTTTAGGGAGGTTGGTGCATCCTTTTTTGGTGCGTCCAAAGCTCGAGCAAATTTTTGCGTATCGTTTTCAAAAGGTCGACAAGATTTTTAAGTAACCTAGGTTGCGCTACCATATTAGAATTCTCCTTAATTTGCAAACATGGAACAGCAAGCAATAATTGAAGTCAAAGGTTTGCAAAAATCTTTTGGTTCGTTTGAGGCAGTAAAAAACGTCAGTTTTACGGTCAATAAAGGCGATGTATTTGGGTTTTTAG
>CANHBA010000051.1 GCA_947458985.1 Flavobacteriales bacterium | reverse complement strand
GTAGATTCTGCACCAGTATAGCTGTAACTCAATTTAAATGTGGTGTGAGCCTCTGTTGTTTCGGAAGAAGTGAGTTCGAGACGGCCAGATTTACCTTTGAGCGAAGAAATGATTTCGGCGTTTCGTGGCGTAAGTACTTCGGTTGGGAAACGATCAAGTGTTTCGGTGATGTCTACAGAACCATACATAAAGCCGCTTTTGCTGGCGGTTTTACGCTGTTTTTTACCTAAGGATTGGGAGCCATAACCAGCAGAATGGTTTCTTGCGAGGTCTTCGTCGTTGGTGAAAATGAGCAGTTTTCCGGTATTTAAAATATAGAGTGGTGCCGCATCTAAGATGGCGTTGTTTATGCGCCAGTAATTTTCAAAGCTTTGAACCCGAGAGGTGAGTCTGGCTAAATGTTTGAGCACCATTTCTGGAATATCTTTGCGCGCTGTCGAAAAACCAAGCGTAAAAACAGGCATATCGGCATCTGCTTCTGTTTCGCGTTCTTGGTAGGCAAAGGTTTCTTCGTCGTAGTCAAAAATGATTTTTTTTGTTTTTATTTTTTTAACACCATTGAAAGATCCGAACATGCTTCCTTTATAGGTGTCAAATAACGCATCTTTATTAACGAACTCATTGAGTAATTCTAGTGTGAGTACGTTCATGGCAATTTGTGCGTTTTTCTCATCGCTGAGGAGCGGCAACAAAATTTTGTAGGCCTGCTCATATGCTTGTTGCAGATTGATATTATAGGTAAAGTAAGCCGGGCTAGACGCTGGAATATATGTCAGAACGTTTTTATCAAAATGTGCGTCGTTCATTTGCGCATAAATACTTCCAAGCGAAGGGCCGTACAATGCTTCAACTTCAAAATCAACTTGGTTATCGCGCAAGAAAAGATCACCGAGAATGACATTCCCTGCGTAGAGTTCTTGAAGGTCTTTGTAAAGTGTTGGCAATACCGTCTGAAAATACCACAAGCCTTGTGATTTATCTAAGTTTCTGGCGTTATCAAGGTAAAAAGCGCCTTCCGCATTATGAGTGAGTTGCGCAGCAAAACGCGGGTCGCTGTCGTAGAGATTGATACCAGTTAAAAAGAGTTCATTGATGACACGCGTGAGCTCTTTTTGCTGAAGAACCACCTGCACGCTATCGCGGAGCTCATAATAATTTTTAATGGCAGGGTTTTCTGTGGCCTCGGGAAATACGTTGTTATTGGAGTTGTCTTCGTAGGTTTGTTCATTAAGGATTTGATCTTCTTGTGGAGTTTGATCAAAAAACTCAAATGGCATTTCGTTGCCGCGTGCATACCAAATCGAATCCGTGACCTCATCGATGTGATCCATGGTTGGTTCTATGCGAACGAGAATTGCTTTGTTGTCTTTGATTAGGAGGTTGTTGAAAAAAGTGCCGTAAATTTCCAAGCCTGGTATGGCGCTTTGTAATACTTGAAAATCATCAAAAACTTCGAAAAGTGCGGCTTTATCTGAAACGCCAAAAGTGAAACCCGTGAGCTCGTGGGTAAAGGTTTTGCCGTAAAAAAGATTGAGTCTTTGATTGAAGTCTAGGCCAGCGTCTTTGAGCGTTTTGCCAGAGGTAGAGCCATCGAATAATTCTTGGTGAACCTCAGACATGAATTCGTAATTGACGAGGTCGTCCATGGAGATTTTTTGCAACAAACTGATGTTGTTGATACTGAAAACTGTAACGGCGTCTTTAGGCAAGAGCTGTTCAGATTGAATTGTTTTGAGTTGGGCCCAAGAATTGGCTGTAGCAAGCTGAGCCACTACAAACAAAAAAGTGCACTTGATAGATATATTCACGAGTGTAAATTAGATGCTGCGAAGTTAAACATAATACGATAGTATCATCTTGGTGTTAAAACAATTGTGTTGTCCAGGAGATGCTGATTTGATTTTAAATCAAAAGTGTTGGTTCTGACCATCACAGCCATTTGATTTTTACTGAGTGTCCCTAATTTATTTTCAAAAGTTGCCACTGGGCGCTCAAAGCGCGCAATGGAAGTATAGACGCCTTCTTTGAGGCTTTCTTCATTGTCTAACTTATAATTTTTTATTTGCTGCGTGATGTATGCCGGAATGGTGCGCACTAAAGTATTGCCGTCCCAACTGAGCCAGAATTGCTCGGCAGAAGTACTGTATTTGTCGTTGGAGATTTGCGCTAGGCTCAGTTTAATGCCGTCTTGTAAATTTCTGACACTTGTAAAATCGCAAGAGAATTTAAAAATGTAGTCTGTATAGTTTTCTTCGATCAGTACATTTGAAATGCCAACTTGTGCATCTAGAAGCCTCACAAATTCATTGATTTTAGCGCTAATTTGGGTTTTACTGGGCACTGGCTTGCCATCGAGGCTATCCAAGGCGAGTATGGAATTGACTTTGATCTTGCTAGCGCTCAGGTTGATTTTATAGCGCAAGGTACCTGAACCATCGTTGTTGAGAGTGAGGTCATCGGAAATTTCAATGCAAGAAGAAACCAATCCAAAAAGTAAAAAAAGAAGCAAATATTTCATGAGGCTGTGCGATACAATTGTAATGCCAAAGTTAGTCAAATAAGCCCTTCTGTTCAGGCAAATTGTTGCAATATCTTTGGCTAATTATTTCAGAATTTGCATCAGGGCCTAAAATGCGTTTTTTATCGATTTCCCACGCCTCTAAATTCAGTTGCGACCGATCTGAAAGATCGGAGCAAAAAGCTTGTCCACTTAACCAATCTGCCTCTTCCTGAGGCGACAATATGAGTGGCATGCGTTGCTTTGAATTGTGAATTTCTGCCATTAATACATTGGCTGTTGTTGTGAGAATGGTGAAAGTTTGCTCAAAAGCTCCTGTACTAGGATCTAGCCAGGTGTCGTATAAGCCTGCCATTGAAAAAATAGCTTGGTCTTTGGTTCGAATAAAATAGGGCTTTTTAAGTTTGCCGTTTGTCTGCCATTCGAAAAAACCTGAAGATGGTACCAAGCAGCGCTTGGAAGCGATCAAATGCTTAAAGGAAGCCTTTTCATGACAAGTTTCAATGCGTGCGTTGAGCGTTTTAGCCGCGAAATCCATCCAATTGGAACCGCTATACCACTTGGGCAACAAGCCCCAACGCATTTGCTCTAGGTTTGGCGCATTGGTAATGATGTGCCAACTGGGAAATTGAAAACCCGACGCAAAGTAATATTGAAGTTCGATGGGCTTGCCCGGCAGTAGCTTTTGGTAGCGTTCAGCCAATTGCAAAGTGGTAGATGTTGACGAATTACTGTAACACATTGCTCAAAATTACATAAAAAAGAAAGCCACCCGAAGGTGGCTCTATATAGACATTTCTCGCTATCCGTAAGAACGGGAAGAAAGAAATGAAAAAGAGCCCGAGGGCTCTTGTATACATTACATCATGCCTGGCATTCCGCCGCCCATGCCGCCCATTGCAGCTGCAGGATTCGCTTCTTCTGGTTCGTCTGCAATAACACACTCAGTAGTGAGGAGCATTGCAGCAATTGACGATGCGTTTTCTACCGCGATACGGGTTACTTTAGTTGGGTCGATAACGCCTGATTTGTACAATTGTTCAAATTTGTCAGTGCGCGCGTTGTAGCCGAAATCGCCTTTTCCTTCGCGTACTTTCTGAACAATAACCGCTCCTTCACCGCCAGCATTGGCAATGATTTGACGAAGTGGTTCTTCAGCAGCGCGTTTCACGATTTGAATACCGGTCATTTCGTCTTCGTTGGCACCTTTGAGTTTGTCGAGGGTTTCGATGGCACGAATTAATGCAACACCTCCACCTGGAACAATACCTTCTTCGACCGCAGCGCGGGTTGCCGCTAAGGCGTCGTCAACGCGGTCTTTCTTTTCTTTCATTTCCATTTCGGTAGGCGCGCCCACATAAAGCACAGCCACACCACCAGCTAATTTAGCCAAACGCTCTTGTAGTTTTTCGCGGTCGTAGTCTGAGGTAGTTTGCTCAATTTGTGCGCGAATTTGACCTACTCTAGCTTGGATATCTGCTTTTTTACCTTTGCCATTGACAATAGTTGTGTTGTCTTTGTCAATTTCGATTTTTTGAGCAGATCCGAGCATGTCCATGGTGACATTTTCGAGGGTCATGCCGCGGTCTTCTGAAACAACCACACCACCCGTTAAAACAGCGATGTCTTCGAGCATTGCTTTTCTGCGGTCGCCAAAGCCTGGTGCTTTGACAGCAGCAACTTTGAGTGAGCCACGCAAACGGTTCACGACTAATGTTCCTAGCGCTTCGCCATCGACGTCTTCGGCAATGATCAATAAGGATTTGCCTGCTTGAACAACTGGTTCCAAAATAGGAAGCAATTCTTTCATGCTGGAGATTTTCTTTTCAGAAATGAGCACCAAAGGATTTTCCATTTCGGTGATCATTTTTTCGGCGTTGGTCACGAAATATGGCGACAAATAACCGCGGTCAAATTGCATTCCTTCGACAGTTTTCACTTCAGTTTCGGTGCCTTTTGCTTCTTCGACGGTAATGACGCCATCGTTACCAACTACTTTCATTGCTTGGGCGATGAGTTTACCAATTGCTTCGTCGTTGTTGGCAGATATCGTGGCAATTTGCTCGATTTTACTGTTATCGTTGCCTACTTGCTTAGAGATTTTACGCAAGTTTGAAACGACCTCAGTAACCGCTTTGTCGATACCGCGCTTGAGGTCCATTGGATTGGCACCTGCAGCAACGTTTTTAAGACCAGCTGTTACAATGGCCTGCGCTAATACAGTTGCTGTTGTGGTTCCGTCGCCGGCGATATCTGCGGTTTTGGAAGCTACTTCCTTGACCATTTGTGCGCCCATATTTTCAATAGGGTCTTTGAGCTCAATTTCTTTAGCCACGGTAACACCATCTTTGGTAACGTGTGGTGCACCGAATTTTTTGCCGATTACGACATTGCGACCTTTCGGCCCAAGTGTTACTTTTACAGCATTTGCCAATGCGTCAACTCCTTTTTTGAGTTTTTCGCGTGCTTCTACATCAAAGTGGATTTCTTTTGCCATTTTTTTTGCTTAATTAAGATTAAAAAATACCGTAAATGTCTGCTTCTCTCATGATAAGAAAAGTATTCCCATCGATTTTGATTTCTGTTCCAGCATATTGACCGTACAAGATGGAATCGCCAACTTTTACTGACATAGGCTCATCCTTTTTGCCCGACCCAGCCGCTACAACAGTACCGCGCAATGGTTTTTCTTTTGCTGTGTCTGGAATAATGATTCCGCTTGCTGTTTTTTGCTCTGCTGGCGCAGGTTCTACCAGAACTCTGTCTGCCAAAGGTTTGAAATTTACTGACATCAAAAATATTTTAAGTTGTTGAACGCTCTTCGAAAAACATGCCAATTGCAGTTTTGCGTCAAAATTGCATAATGGACAAAAAAAATGTCAGTATGCGTGACATACTGACATTTGAAAAGGGGTAAAATATGCTTTACTGACCTTGGCTTTGACCTTGGTTTTGGCCTTGACCTTGATTAGGTGCTTGCTGTTGGGTTTGTGGAGCTGTTTGTTTTGGTGGTTTTGGCTGGCTAATTGAAATGCCAAGGCTAAAAACAACGATAGCAGCTGCTAAGCCCCAAGTGAGTTTGTCGATGAGTTCGTTGGTGCGCTGAACGCCACCAAGCTGTGAAGCTCCTCCGAAATCAGCGCTCAAGCCCCCACCTTTTGGATTTTGAACATAAACAACGAGAATCAGCAATGCGCTGGCTACGATGATTAAAAAAGAAAGTATTCCTGTCATGATTAAGCGTTGAGGTTTTTCTTAAGTACTTTAATTTGATTTGCAAAGAAACTCTTTTTTTCCGGATTAAGCAAAATTAATTGCTCATAAACCCCAATTGCTTTGGCAACAGCCCCTTGCATGGCGTATACTTTGGCCAGTGTTTCCGAAACGGGTATTTGGTCTGAACTCAAGCTTTCTTTTGCTTTTTTTGCCGGAGAATAAAAATCTTGTTTAGGTTTATCGAACTTGAGGTATTCCTTTGGATCATCTTGTGCTGCTGCATCAGTAAAATGTAACCATTGCGAAAACGTCTGTCTTTCTTGCGGAGCACTTGGTTTTGCGACTTCTTGAACGGCAGCATTACTATTCTCCTGCACCTTCGGCTCTTCTTGTTCTTCTTGCAAAGACTGAAGCTCATCGGTATAGGTGAGATCCACAAAAGAGCTACTAATGAGGCTTGCACGGAGTAATTGATCGAGCGGGTCTGGTTCTAAAGTTGTTTCGGGTTCTTCAGTTTGGTTTTCCGAAGTCGAAATTACATCGATCTGAATTTCTTCAGTTTGGTTTTTGTCAATTGGTTTTTCTTCAATTGGAGTTGCTTCTATTGAATTGTCTTCGAGATCTTGTACTTGTTTTCTTTCAGAATCAATACTTTCTTTAGGAGTGCTTCCTTTAACCCTCGTCCTTTCTTCAATAGCTGAACTTTCAACCAGTAAATCGTATAAAACGACCCTGTTTTGAATTGTAAAGGCATGTTGTTCGAGCGCTTTAGAAAGCCGAACGTCTTGCTCTTTGGCAAGGGTTTTCAGGTAAAGTATCGAAAAACTTGTGGCGTAGGGATAGGTTTGTTGCAAAGCTTCTAAATCAGAAAGATAAGAGGCCGAACACAAATTTGGATCCGCTATTTGGGCATGAAGTTGTTCTTGACTTAACACGCTGCTAATTTACCAATTACTGTATAACTTATTGATGAGGTCTTGTACCATTTGTTCTGAGATTTCTGCAAAGAGTTTTTGCTCGACATCAGCTAGATTGGCATTAGCGGAAAAATCGGCAAAACGCGTACTTACCATTTGCCACTCTTCCTCTTTGGGTGCCTTGATTTTTATTTTGAGCGAAAGCGCCATGGTAAGGCGGTTGCTACTTGCGTTGTCTGAACCTTGAATGGCAACTGGCTGTACTTGGTAGTTGGTTATTGCTCCTTCTATATTGACCTCTCCGCCGCCTAGTTTGGTATTGAGCACGAGGCGTGTGTTGTTTTGAACGCCATCTTTGAGTTGTTCGGTGAGCAAGGGCGCAAAAGATAGCGGACAATTGGGCGCTGTATTTTCCAAATTTTGGATCGTGAAACTCTGCCACTCTACTGGCATGCCTCCGCTGTCTCGAAAAGAAAAGCTTTCAGGCCAACAAGAGGTAAGTACCAATGTAAGTGTGCTATATACAAACCAACGCATCATTCGACTAAATGGAATTCTTTGATTTTACGGTACAAGGTGCGTTCCGAAATACCGAGTTCTTGCGCTGCATATTTGCGCTTTCCGCGGTGCTTTTCGAGTGCTTTTTGAATGAGTTCGCGCTCGCGGTCTTCGAGGCTCAAGGATTCTTCGAGTTCGATGTGTTCTTCGAATTCTTCGTGGCTAGGTGCGCTTGAGTGATGAGGGAGTTCGGTATGCACAGCTGGTGGCGCTAAAATTCGTGTTGGCGTTGCTGTTTCTTCGTAAACTTCTTGATAAAGACGCGTAACGGCAGCAGACTGATCTGCACTTAGGTTGATATTTTGGGTGCCGCTGGCGATGTCTAAGACTAATTTTTTGAGTTCAGTGAGGTCTTTTTTCATGTCAAAAAGAAATTTGTACATGAGTTCTCTTTCTGAAATTGATTCTGAAGTTTGGTCGTTGAGTTGGAGCCCGTTGCTTTTCTCGGTAATTGGCGTAAGATAGGCATTGAGGGTGAGCGCATCGATCTCCCTGGCTGTTTCAATGACAGAAAGTTGTTCCACTAAATTTTTAAGCTGGCGGATATTTCCAGGCCACGGATAACTTAAGAGTAGTTCAACAGCTGTATCGGTTAATTTGATTGCTGGCATGCGGTATTTGTCTGCGAAATCATTGGCAAACTTTCTAAACAGCAAGTGGATGTCTTCTGCGCGTTGGCGCAGAGCAGGTAGCGGAATAGGAACTGTACTGAGGCGGTAATAGAGGTCTTCGCGGAACTTGCCAGAAGCAATTGCTTTTTGCATGTTCTCGTTGGTTGCAGCTACCACCCGAACGTTGGTTTTGAGCGGTTTGGATGAACCTACTCTGATGTATTCGCCGGTTTCGAGCACGCGCAACAAGCGTACTTGCGTTTGCATAGGCAATTCGGCTACTTCGTCCAAAAAGATGGTGCCACCATTAGCCACTTCAAAATAACCCTGGCGGCTACCTTGGGCGCCGGTAAACGAGCCTTTTTCGTGACCAAATAATTCGGAGTCGATGGTGCCTTCAGGAATAGCACCGCAGTTGACGGCGATGTATTCACCGTGTTTTCTGGAACTTAGTTGGTGGATGACCTGAGGGATGATTTCCTTACCCGTACCGCTTTCGCCGGTGACAAGCACAGAAATATCTGTAGGCGCCACCTGCATGGCGATTTCCAAAGCCCGATTGAGCAATGCTGCCGAACCGATGATGCCAAAACGCTGTTTGATCTGCTGAACGTTCATGGGTGCTGAGTTGGTATTACGGTTGCGCGACGATTTCGCCCATGAGGGTTGCCGAGGTGCAGCTGGTGATGTGCACATGCACATAATTGCCTTTTTCTTGGTTTTCTTTCGGGAAAACAACCATGGCATTGCTACCCGTTCTGCCACAAAGGTGTTCTTCTGACCTTTTGGATTTTCCTTCGATCAGTACTTTTTGAATGGTGCCCACCATGCGCTGATTGGATGCCAAAGAATGAGCAAGTTGCTTTTCAATGATTTCGTTCAGGCGGCGACCTTTGACCTCTTCGGGAACGTCGTCGGCGAAGCGTCTTTCTGCTAAGGTTTTTGGGCGCTCTGAATATTTGAACATGTAAGCAAAATCATACTGAACGAGGTCCATTAGACTCAAGGTTTCTTGATGCTCTTCGTCGGTTTCACCACAAAAACCTGTGATGACATCGGTTGAAATCGCACAACCAGGTATGATGCGCTTGATAGCGGCAATGCGCTCGAGGTACCACTCGCGTGAATACCCGCGGTTCATGCGGTAAAGTACGTCTGTGTTGCCAGACTGCACCGGAAGATGGATGTATGGACAAATATTTTCGTATTTGGCCATTATTTCAAGGACGTCGTCGGTCATGTCTTTGGGGTGCGAAGTACTGAAGCGTACGCGCAACAACGGGGAAACCAAAGCAACCATTTCCATGAGCTGTGCAAAATTGGTGGTGGGTTCGGCTTCATTTTTGATTTCGCCTTTCGCGCTGATGTTCCAGCGATAAGAATCGACGTTTTGGCCAAGCAAAGTGACTTCGCGGTAGCCTTTGTCAAAAAGATCTTGACATTCTGAAACTATTGTTTGAGGATCGCGAGAACGCTCGCGGCCTCTGGTAAATGGTACAACACAAAAAGAACACATGTTGTCGCAACCGCGCATGATGGTAACAAAAGCAGAAATGCCACCTTGGTCTAGTCTGACAGGTGAGATATCTGCATAGGTTTCGTCGCGAGACAACAACACGTTAACGGCTTTTTGACCGGTGCCAACTTCATCAATAAGATTGGGAAGGTCGCGGTAGGCATCTGGGCCCGCTACTAAATCGACGAGTTTTTCTTCGTCGAGTAAGTTTTTCTTCAAGCGCTCGGCCATACAACCTAAGATACCGACCACCAATTCTGGATTGCGTTCTTTTTTGATTTTGAATTCGGTGAGGCGATTGCGAACGCGCTGCTCTGCGTTTTCACGGATAGAGCAAGTATTGAGTAAAATGACATCGGCGTCGTCGATGTTGCGTGTGGTTTGGTAACCTTGATCTGAAAGAATGGAGGCAACGACCTCGCTGTCCGAGAAATTCATCTGACAACCATAACTTTCTAGATACAATTTCTTTGCGTCAGAGTTGTTTTGGGTTGGTATTTCTAAGGCCGAGCCCTGAATGGACTCATCTATCACTTTGTTTTCGTATTCCATGGATTATCTTGAACTGCAAAAATAAGGCAAATTCAAACTACTGACAAATTGGCAGCAAAGGAAGTCTCCAAACAATTCAAAAAAAGTAACCATAGGTTAAGCAAAAATCCGCACAAAAATGCAACTGACATGTTGATGTATGAATTGTTTTCCTTTTACATTTGTCACCAAAATCTCCTTATGGCTAAAAATCTTGTTATTGTCGAGTCTCCTGCAAAAGCAAAAACAATCGAGGGTTATCTCGGTAAAGACTACATTGTAAAATCGAGCTATGGCCACGTCCGAGACCTTGCTAAAAAAGGAATTGCGATCGACCTCGAAGCCAATTTTACACCGCAATACGAAGTCAGCCCAGACAAAAAACAAGTGGTCGCCGAACTCAAAAAATTAGCAAAGGCAGCCGAGACGGTATGGCTAGCAACCGATGAGGACCGCGAGGGAGAGGCCATTTCTTGGCACTTGTACGAAACACTTGAGCTGCAAAAAAAAGATACCAAGCGCATTACTTTCAATGAAATCACCAAAACGGCGGTAACACGTGCCATCGAAAATCCGCGTCAGATCAACCAAGAACTTGTGGATGCTCAACAAGCGCGCCGTGTACTAGACCGCATCGTCGGTTTTGAACTCTCGCCAGTTCTTTGGAAAAAAGTACGCCCAAGCCTTTCTGCAGGTCGTGTTCAGTCTGTAGCAGTCAGGTTAATTGTAGAGCGCGAGCGCGAAATCGACAAATTCAACACCGAAGGATTTTACCGTGTTCAAGGGCAATTTATGAGCGAAAACGGCTTATTAACTGCCGAGCTCAACCAACAACTCTCCGACAAAAAAGCTGCTCAAGCGCTTTTAGCAGAAGCACAAAACGCCAAATTTAGCGTGGAAGATGTACAGCAAAAGCCCGCTACCAAAACGCCTGCAGCTCCGTTTACAACCTCCACACTACAACAAGAAGCCAGTCTTAAAATCGGGTTTTCGGTGAGCAAAACCATGAGTGTTGCCCAAAGACTTTACGAAGCTGGGCACATTACCTATATGCGTACCGATTCTGTCAATTTATCGCAAACCGCAATCGATGCAGCGCAAATTGCGATCACTGATTTGTACGGAGCCAATTACTCCAAACCAACAAAATACAGCACCAAAAGCGCTGGCGCACAAGAAGCTCACGAAGCTATTCGCCCTACTGATTTTACAAAGCCAAGCATCAATGCCGAGCGCGACGAACAACGCTTGTACGAACTCATTTGGAAACGGGGTATCGCCAGTCAAATGGCCCACGCACAACTCGAAAGAACAACCATTAAAATCAGTGGTCTCAGCACGCCTTATTATTTCCAAGCCAAAGGCGAGGTCTTGATATTCGAAGGATTTTTAAAAGTATACTTAGCGGCCAACCTTGACGACGACGCAGAAGAAGGCAACGAAACAGAAGGTCTGCTTCCGAAAGTAAGCGTTGGCGCACCACTAACCTTGCAGCAAAGTACCGCTACGGAGCGCTTTAGCCGACCGCCATCGCGTTATGTTGAGGCTTCATTAGTGAAGAAACTAGAAGAGCTCGGTATTGGACGTCCGTCTACCTATGCCCCAACAATTTCTACCATTCAAAAGAGAAATTACGTCGAGAAGCAAGAACGCGAAGGCGCTATTCGCACCTATGCACAGCTGATCTTAAATCAAGATGGTGTTCAAGAAATCGAAAAATCTGAAACCACAGGAAAAGAAAAAAACAAGCTTTCCCCTACTGACATCGGTATTGTCGTGACCGATTTTTTAGTTGATAATTTTGAGCAAATTCTCGATTATCAGTTTACGGCGAAAGTAGAAGCCTCATTTGATGAAATTGCCAATGGCCAACTCAACTGGACCGACATGCTCCAGTCATTTTATGGTCCTTTTCATTCGACAGTTGCAAACACGCTCGAACACTCCGAACGTGCTACAGGTGAACGAGAGCTCGGAACCGACCCCAAAAGCGGACGCAAAATCATTGCGCGCATTGGCCGTTTTGGCCCTATGATTCAAATTGGCGACGAAAAAGCCGATGGGCTTAAACCGCAATTTGCTTCATTGCAAGCCACGCAATCTATCAATAACATCACACTTGAAGAAGCGCTCAAACTTTTTGAATTGCCAAAAGTTCTTGGCGAGTTTGAAACGGAAGTGGTGAAGGTCAACATTGGTCGTTTTGGTCCTTATGTGCAAATTGGCAAGCGCTTTTGCTCGATTCCAAAAGAAGAAGACCCGATGTCAATTAGCTTGGAAAGAGCAATAGAACTCGATGCCATCAAGCGCGACGAAGCTGCAAAAGCCCTCATCAAAACCTTTGATGAAAATCCTGACGTGCAATTACTCAATGGCCGATACGGCGCCTATCTGAAGATTGGTAAAGACAACTTTAAATTACCAAAAGACTGTAAGCCAGAAACTTTGAGCTTAGCCGAATGCTTAGAAATTGCCGCCAATCAGCCTGCAAAAAGTGCAAAAAAACGCCCAATTCGAAAAAAATAACTATTATTGATTGAAAAAAATCAAATGAACGGTAGTATCAACAAAGTTATTTTAATCGGAAACTTGGGCAAAGACCCAGATGTCAGACGTTTGGAAAATGGAGCTGTTGTTGCCTCATTCCCACTTGCCACTTCTGAAATTTACACCGACAAACAAAGCGGCGAAAAAAAAGAAAGTACCGACTGGCACGACATCGTACTTTGGCGCGGCCTAGCTGAAGTAGCTGAAAAATACCTGCGTAAAGGCACCAAAATTTACGTAGAAGGCAAGCTTAAAAAACGTTCCTGGACAGACAAAGAAGGTCAGACACGCTATGCAACAGAAGTTGTTGGCGACGACCTCACCATTTTATCGCGACCCGAACAACAAGAACGCCCTTCAAATTACGGCAACGAAGGTAAACCCAATCCGCCATCACCCATGACTGGATTGAGCGCCGCTTCCGACGACAACCTTCCCTTTTAACTTATGAACAGTTCCATAGAACCTCCGAGTCTTCGTGCATCGCTAATTGGTCTTCCTGCCCACATCAGCGATGCAAGTTACCTCTATCTGCTCATCATCATTTTACTTCTCTTCCTATCGGCTTTTGCATCCGGTTCGGAAAGCGCTTATTTCTCGCTTAAACCAAAAGACAACGCAGCGATCAAAGAAAATCCTTCCGCACGCGCCAAACTGATCCTCAAACTACTTGCAAAACCCCAAGAACTACTTGCTACCATCCTCATTTTCAATAATTTTGTCAATGTAGGCATCGTCATTTTGTCGTCTTTTGTACTCAACGACATCTTTCCTCCGCAAGACGGTTTTGCCCCGCTCCGCTTTATTGTTGAGGTCATTGGCATTACCCTTATCATTTTGCTATTCGGAGAGGTCATTCCTAAAATATTTGCCAATCGAAATGCCCTTAGCGTCAGCTTACTAGCCGCCTACCCATTGCGTTTCAT
>CANHBA010000050.1 GCA_947458985.1 Flavobacteriales bacterium | reverse complement strand
GTGCATGATTTTGATACTCCGGGGAAAGCCCGGGTATTATTGGAAACTCCGTTTGGGCGGTGTCACCGTTTGGCAATGAATAATTTAAAATCCAGGAGGGTTTACTCAGGAGAATTCCGCGGCTAGTACCTGCAGGTTTTTTAAAAATCAGCTCGTGTAAAAATAGGTGCTCAGGCATGGTGGTAAGGCTCTCCTTTCAAAATACTGAAAGCACGGTACAATTGTTCGAGAAAAATCATGCGCACCATTTGGTGCGAAAAAGTCATGTTTGACAACGACTGCTTGAACTGCGCACGCTCGTAAACTGCCTGGCTAAAACCATAGGCGCCACCAATAATAAATACAAAAGCACCATTGTGCTGCAGCTGTTTTTGGGCAATCCATTGGGCGAAATCAACAGAGCTGAACTGTTTGCCGTTTTCGTCTAACAAAACAACAAAATCGGTAGGGCTAATTTTAGCTAAAATTTGAGCGCCTTCTCTTTCTTTGATTTGCGCTTGGCTTAATGCTTTGGGATTTTTAACATCCGGTAAATCTAAGCGTTCATAGCTACAATAATGTCCCAAGCGCTGTTGGTAGCGTTGTTCGCCAACTTTGAGGTCTTCGAAAGCTGTTTTACCAACAACTAAAAAGCGGATTTTCATGGGTTTATACAGCTACCACACCCTTTAGCTCAGGGGCCGCCATTTTTAGCGCTTCTTCTAAGCCACCTTTAATGGTCATTTGAGACATAGAGCAGTCGCTGCAAGAGCCAAGCATGCGCACTTGCACAACGGCATCGTCGGTGATGTCAACGAGCTCCATGTCGCCGCCGTCGGCATGCAAGAAGGGTCTAAGTTGGTCTAGCGCTTCTAGAACTTTACTGCGAAGTGCTTCTTTATCGTTTATCATGCTTGGTTTTTGCGCGTTGCTACAATGGCATCTAATTCGGACTCAAAGTTATGAACTAATTCATCAAAAGCCTGCGTTGTTGGGTTATTTTGCTGAAAAACAGCGGGTGTGCCGGCATCTCCAGCTTCGCATACACCTTGAACAAGGGGAATACTACCTAAAAATGGCACCTGCATACCTTGCGCTAAATTGCGTGCGCCATCGCGGCCAAAAATATAATATTTGTTGTCTGGTAATTCGGCAGGTGTAAAGTAAGCCATGTTTTCAACGATACCGATAATGGGGACTTTAAAGGAGTCGAGTCTGAACATTTGAATGCCTCGACGCGCATCGGCTAAGGCAACTTCTTGCGGAGTGCTGACAATCACAACGCCGTCCAAAGGAACCGTCTGCATTAAAGATAAGTGAATGTCGCTGGTGCCCGGAGGGAGGTCTACGAGCAAAAAGTCGAGCTCGCCCCAATGTGCATCTGTAAATAATTGTGTCAAGGCTTTGGAAGCCATCGGGCCGCGCCAAACAACAGCGTCGTCTTGACTGGTAAAAAACCCAATTGATAATATTTGAATGCCATTTGATTCAATTGGCGCGATGAGCGACTGCCCATTGACGTCTGTCATTTTAGGACGCTCGCCAACGAGGTCAAACATGGTTGGCATAGATGGGCCGTGGATATCAGCGTCTACAATGCCTACACGATATCCTTTTTTGGTAAGGCCACCCGCTAAATTTGCAGTAATGGTAGACTTACCAACTCCTCCTTTTCCTGATGCAACGGCAATGATGTGCTTGACATCGGGAAGAATTTTTCTGCGGGCTGTTCTGCTTTGAGCATCTAGACCTTGAATTTGACAATTCAGTTGGATTTCTTGACCAAAAACGCGTTTCAAATTAAACTCAATCGCTTCTTGCATGCGTTTTCTGGCATGTAAGGCAGGATTTGAAATTTTAACGCCTAAGGTTATGGCAGTTCCGTCGATCTGCAATTGCTCGATTAAATTTAGGCTGACTAAATCGTTTTTGAGATCTGGTTCTATGATTTTGCCTAAAACGGCGAGGACGTCTTCTCTATTGATGCTCATTTTTTCGCTTTAATGGATTGAATGGTGTGGTACATGAAATCTATAACCCTTTTGGTGTCGCCTTGTTCGCGGTTCATAATTTCGTAATAGTTTTCATTGATTCGGCGCACACTATAAATGTAAAACCGCGCATTCTTTTGCGCAACGAATTCTCCTTTTACTTTTCTGCGGTAAATCAGTAGGTCATCGGTTTGCTTGACAATTTCGATTTCAAAAAACGGATTTGGTTTGAGCAACTTGCGCTTGAATTCTGCAAAACGAAACGCATAATCGCCGTAGTCCTCAATGAATAGACTGAAATTTCTTCCGACCTGCAGCGTCCATTTGAATCCGCCAATTTCGTAAGCGACTTGCGGTTTCATGGATGTACCGATACCCGAACTTGCATTTGGCAACATGAGTTCAACTGATAAATCATAAGGGCTCATGTCAAAGGACTGGTATTGCACGTAATCGAAAGCCGTTGATTTGGACTGTTCACAGGAACTGAAAATAAGCAACGTAAAAAACAATATGGCCAATCGCATAGGACAAAGATACACTTGGTTTGTCTTTTTTTTACAATTTCGCATTATGGAAAAACAAACAATCTTCTTTTCTGGGCTTTTCATCATGCTCTCCATTGTTTTTGGTGCATTTGGTGCTCACGCGCTCAAAGAAATACTAGAACCAGCACAACTACAAACTTTCGAAGTGGGCGTCCGCTATCAAGGTTTTCTTTCCATGGGCGTGCTTTTGCTCGCACTAAATGCCGATCGCTTTTCTTTTGAAATGAAAAATATATTGTGGGCAATGCTCATAGGAATGATCTTATTTTGTTTTTCAATTTACGGATTGGTGCTCGGTCGACACTTTATAGATCCGAAGGCATTTGGTTTTTTAGGACCAATTACCCCAATTGGAGGCGCTGTAAGCATCATTTCTTGGTGTTTATTTCTTTTTCGTCTGTTAAAATACGGACAGCGCTAAAACTTTTTTGCAAATGATGTTTTGTTATTGATGAATAGTTTTTACTTTTGATTAGTTTTTCATCGTAACACCGATTATTTTTTAAACATTATGGCAACACTCACCCTCGGAAGCAAGCTTCCTGCCTTTATTGGCACCGACCAAAACGGCGAATCCATCGACAGCGCATCTTACGCTGGAAAGAACTTAGTTATTTACTTTTACCCTAAAGACGACACCCCTGGTTGCACCGCTCAGGCCTGTAGCATTCGCGACGGCCAAGAAGCCTTGCTAGCTGCACAAGTACATGTCATCGGCATTAGCGCTGATAGCGTGGCTGCCCACACCAAGTTTGTAAATAAGTATCAATTGAATTTCCCACTTATTTCAGATTCGGACAAAACCATCATCCAACAATTTGGTGTTTGGGGTCCTAAAAAATTCATGGGTCGTGAATACGAAGGTATCCACCGCATGACCTTTATTTTTGACCACACCAACACACTTATTAAAGTAATTGAAAAACCCAATACGAAAGACCACGCCAATGAAGTTTTGGCTTGCTTTCAGTAGAACGTAAATTGTTTACGTACTTCATCTTGCAACTTTGTAAAAATTATTCACCGAGCCTCGCTCAAAACAACAAACGATATGGCTAAAGAACAAAACCTCGAAAAACTCAAAGCACTCCAACTGACCATGGAAAAGCTAGACAAAGCATTTGGCAAAGGTGCTGTCATGAAACTCGGAGATGCTCCGGTAGAACAAGTAGAAGTAATCCCTACAGGCTCACTTACGCTTGACCTCGCTCTAGGCATCAACGGTTATCCAAAAGGTCGCGTAGTAGAAATCTACGGCCCTGAATCCTCGGGTAAAACAACCCTCGCAATTCACGCAATTGCAGAAGTGCAAAAACAAGGCGGCATTGCTGCATTTATAGATGCTGAGCACGCCTTTGATCAATTCTATGCGCAAAAACTCGGCGTTGACATTTCTAATCTATTGATATCTCAACCAGACAACGGCGAACAAGCACTCGAAATCGCCGACAACCTCATTCGTTCAGGCGCTATCGACCTCATCGTCATTGACTCCGTTGCTGCACTCACGCCAAAAGCCGAAATCGAAGGTGAAATGGGTGACTCCCAAATGGGTCTTCAAGCCCGTTTAATGTCAAAAGCGCTCCGCAAACTTACCGGTTCTATTAACAAAGCCGGCTGCTGCTGCATCTTCATTAACCAATTGCGCGACAAAATCGGAGTCATGTTTGGCAATCCAGAAACCACAACTGGTGGTAACGCCCTCAAATTCTACTCTTCTATTCGCCTCGATATCCGCCGTGCAACCCAACTCAAAGACGGCGAAGATGTCATTGGTAACCGCGTCAAAGTAAAAGTTGTCAAAAACAAAGTGGCTCCTCCATTCAGAAAAGCTGAGTTCGACATTATGTATGGCGAAGGTATTTCAAAAGTAGGTGAGATCATCGACCTCGGCGTAGACCTCAATATCCTTAAGAAAAGTGGTTCTTGGTTCTCTTATGGCGAAACCAAACTCGGACAAGGACGCGATGCCATCAAATCACTCATTCTAGACAACCCTGAGCTCATGGAAGAACTAGAAGCTAAAATTAAAAATGCGCTCGCAACACCGACTGGTCAGACTGAAGTGTTGCAAGACTAAACCTATCGTTTGGTTGGAAAGCGGCGTTCTTCGGAGCGCCGTTTTTTTTTAAACAATAAAAAATTAATCACTTCGTTTTTTGCCATTGAGATAAACTTCTTTATCTTCGATACACTTAAAATTAAAAAACTATGAAAATTTACCTCTCAATTATCGCTGCTTCAGCACTACTACTTGGCACAACGACAAGCTGCAAGAAAAAAGGTTGTATGGATCAAGACGCCGTCAATTACAACTCAGAAGCAAAAAAAGACGATGGTACTTGTAAATACACACCAACTATCACTGTCAACGGAAACAATCCTGAAAACATCAATGTAGGTGATACCTACACAGACGCAGGTGCAACCGCAACCAATAAAGACGGCTCAGCAGTTAACGTAACTACCAGCAGCCAGGTAGATGCCACAACTAAAGGTACTTACACGGTAACCTATACAGCAACCAATGAGAACGGCAGCGCAACAGCCACACGCACTGTAAATGTAAATATCGGACAAGACAACTGGCTCGTTACATGGGCAGCAGCAAGCGATTGCGGCAATGCTTTTCCTCTGACACCAGATCCAGTATTCTCTGCAGGTGCAGGTGCGAATGGTTTGGTCATTGACAACATGTTCAATATTTTTGGCGGTACCGCAAACGCTACCATCAATGGCAATAACATTAACATCCCTACTCAAACAATTGATGTTACTTTAGGTCAGGTTACTTTCTCTGGCGTTGGCAGCATTAACAACCAAGCCAATACCATTACAATTACATATACTTATGACAACACCATTCCACTTATTGGTGGGTCAGGTACTTGTGTTGCAACATACACCAAACAATAATATTTGATCATTCAAAAATGAAAAGGCCCGAAATTCGGGCCTTTTTTTTTGCATGAATTTAATAAGTGTAGCATTTGTTACAAAAACTACTTTTTCAAATCCCTAAATTTGCAATATGGGAAAATTCAATGATATCATACAAGCAACAACACCAACTCTTGTTGACTTTCATGCTACTTGGTGTGGGCCTTGCAAAATGATGTCGCCGGTTCTCGACCAATTGAAGAAAGCCTATGGCGATAAAGTCAGGATACTCAAAATTGATGTCGATAAAAATCCAGATCTTGCCAACCGTTTCAAGGTGAGGGGTGTGCCTACCCTTGTCCTTTTTAAAGAAGGAAAACTTCTATGGCGGGAGAGCGGTGCCTTCCCGCTCCCAACCCTCAAACAAAAAATTGGCGGGTTTTTATAAGCAAATTAAAAAAAGGCTTGCATAACGTAACCCTTCTTTTTTATATACGTATTTGCTTTCCTAGGCGGAAAACTATACTTTTGCCGACGTAAAATTTAATCAAATTAACAAATCAGTATGGAATCAATGATGATTTATGTGCCAATTGTAATGGCCGTTATCGGATTGCTATTTATGGCAATGAAGAGAGCATGGGTATTGAAGCAAGACGCAGGCGATGGAAAAATGAAAGAAATTTCAGATTATATCTACGAAGGCGCGCTCGCTTTTTTGAAAGCTGAATACCGTTTACTAGCGGTTTTTGTGCTTATTTCAAGTATTGTTTTAGCAGGGATTACTTTTGTTCCAGGTGTTAAAACACATTTATTAATCATTATCGCCTTTATTTTCGGTGCTATTTTCTCTGCATTAGCAGGCAACATGGGAATGAAAATTGCGACCAAAACAAATGTACGTACTACACAAGCTGCACGTACAAGTTTGCCACAAGCTTTGAAAGTTTCTTTCGGTGGTGGAACAGTAATGGGCCTTGGTGTTGCCGGATTGGCAGTTTTGGGTCTTACGGCGTTCTTCATTTTCTTCTTCCAATTATTCATGGGCGGCAAATGGACCAACACAGAGGACATGACTATGGTTTTAGAAACCCTTGCTGGTTTTTCACTCGGTGCTGAATCAATCGCATTGTTTGCACGTGTTGGTGGTGGTATTTATACCAAAGCTGCTGACGTAGGTGCTGACCTCGTTGGTAAAGTGGAAGCTGGAATTCCAGAAGATGACCCACGCAACCCTGCTACTATTGCCGATAACGTAGGTGATAACGTAGGTGACGTTGCTGGTATGGGTGCCGACTTATTCGGCTCTTATGTAGCGACAGTTTTAGCAGCCATGGTACTTGGTAACTACGTGATCAACGACATGGGTGGTGACATCGTGAAAGAAGGATTCGGTGGAATCGGCCCAATTTTATTGCCAATGGCCATTGCTGGTTTCGGTATTTTATTCTCTATCATCGGCACAATGCTTGTGCGCATTACAAGCAACGATGCAAAAGAAAAACAAGTTCAAGGCGCTTTAAACTTAGGTAACTGGGTTTCTATTGCCCTTACTGCTATCGCATGTTATGTATTGGTAACCTGGATGTTGCCTGCAAAAATGACCATGGAATTCTTTGGCGAAGGTCTACAAGAAATTTCTTCAATGCGTGTATTCTTCGCAACAATCGTTGGTTTGGTTGTTGGTGGCGTTATTTCATCAGTTACTGAATATTACACAGGATTGGGTACTAAACCAGTCTTGAAAATTGTTCAAAAATCTGCTACAGGTGCAGGTACAAACGTAATTGCTGGTTTAGCTACTGGTATGATCTCTACTTTCCCAACTGTATTATTGTTTGCAGGGGCTATTTGGGGTTCTTACGCTTTAGCTGGTTTCTACGGTGTTGCACTTGCTGCTTCTGCCATGATGGCAACTACAGCTATGCAGTTGGCCATCGACGCATTTGGTCCAATCTCTGACAACGCAGGTGGAATTGCTGAAATGAGTGAACTTCCTAAAGAAGTACGTCAACGCACAGACATTCTAGATTCAGTTGGTAACACAACTGCTGCAACAGGTAAAGGTTTTGCGATTGCATCTGCAGCGCTTACTTCCCTCGCTTTGTTTGCTGCTTACGTTACCTTCACTGGTATCGACGGCATCAATATCTTTAAAGCACCAGTTCTCGCCATGTTGTTTGTAGGTGGCATGATTCCAGTTGTATTCTCTGCATTGGCTATGAATTCAGTTGGAAAAGCCGCTATGGACATGGTTTACGAAGTACGTCGTCAGTTCCGCGAAATTCCAGGAATTATGGAAGGTACAGGCAAACCAGAATACGGCAAATGTGTAGAGATCTCTACCAAAGCTGCATTGCGCGAAATGATGTTGCCAGGTGTACTTACAATTGGCTTCCCTATTTTGATTGCGACTTTACCAATGTTACTTGGCTACGACAACCAACTGATTGCTGAAATGCTCGGTGGTTATATGGCTGGCGTAACAGTTTCAGGTGTTCTTTGGGCAGTTTTCCAAAACAACGCTGGTGGCGCTTGGGACAACGCTAAAAAATCTTTCGAAGCTGGTGTTGAAATCAACGGAGAAATGACTTACAAAGGTTCTGACGCACACAAAGCAGCCGTTACTGGTGACACCGTTGGTGATCCATTTAAAGATACTTCAGGCCCATCGATGAACATCTTGATTAAATTGACATGTTTGATCGGTTTGGTAATTGCTCCCATCTTGGGAAGTGGTAATGAAGCTAAAAAAGAAAAAGATTGTTGTGCAAAGACAGAAATGTCTTGTTCAGGTCAAGAAGCATCTTGCCATGGAGCTGCAATGTCTAACGACATGAAATGCGATATGAGCGCTTGCGCTTCTATGACCAAAGACGAATGTGCAAAAATGTGCGACGCTAAAGGTTGTTCAGCTGAAGAGAAAGCTATTTGCATGGCTCACTACGGCAAAGACGGCAAATGGTTAGGCGACGCCAATAAATGTTCAAAAGACAAAGCCGCTTGTTGTGACAAACAATAAGTAAAAGCTTTACCTATTTTGCAAAAGCCACCTCAAAAAGGTGGCTTTTTTGTTTTCTGTATATTTGTGCGTGCTCAAAAACAAAGAATTTTTTCAAGATGTTTACGACGTTGTTCGTCTCATTCCAAAAGGGAGGGTGACGAGCTACGGAGCCATCGCCAATTATTTGGGTGCCAAACAAGGAGCGCGCATGGTGGGCTGGGCCATGAATGCCAGCCATGCATTGACTGATGTTCCAGCGCATCGGGTGGTCAATAGAATTGGCTTATTGAGTGGCAAACATCATTTCGACGGACCCAATCAGATGGAGCTGCGCTTACAGGAGGAAGGAATCGATGTAGTACAAAATCAAATTCAAGACTTTGAAAAAGTTTTTTGGGATCCCTCTCAAGAATTAGGTCTGCCTTAAAGGATTCTATTAATTTTGTCCAAACAATTTTTGACTATGAAATTTGCCACCAAAGCCATCCATGCGGGCGTACACCCTGATCCTGCAACAGGAGCTATCATGACGCCGATCTACCAAACTTCTACCTACGTTCAAGAAGGCGTCGGCAACCACAAAGGCTACGAATATTCGCGTACACAAAACCCAACGCGTCATGCGCTCGAAAAAAACATCGCCGCCATTGAAAACGGCAAGCATGGTGCATGTTTTGGATCTGGCTTGGCAGCCATAGATTGTGTCATCAAAATGCTCAATCCGGGTGACGAAATCATCTCTACCAACGACCTCTACGGCGGATCCTACCGCATTTTTAATACCATTTTTGCGAAATACGGCCTGATTTTTCATTTCGTAGACATGCAAGACCCTTCAGCTGTTGAAGCTTTAGTGAATGCAAATACCAAACTCATTTGGGTTGAGACACCAACCAATCCCATGATGAACATCATCGATATCAAAGCAATGGCTGCTATCGCGAAAAAAGCAAATGCCATGTTATGTGTCGACAACACTTTTGCTACGCCTTATTTGCAAAACCCACTGGACCTCGGTGCCGATATGGTCATGCATTCGGTCACTAAATATTTAGGTGGGCATTCCGATGTTGTCATGGGTGCATTAGTATGCAACGACGACGCTTTAGCCAACGAAATGTACCGCATTCAAAACTCATCTGGAGCAGTAACGGCCCCGATGGATTCTTTCTTGGTTTTGCGCGGTATCAAAACATTACACCTGCGCATGCAACGCCATTGTGAGAACGGTGAAAAGATCGCACATTTTTTAGTGACACACCCTGCCGTTGACAAAGTTTATTGGCCTGGTTTTGAGACGCATCCAAATCACCACGTGGCGAAAGCACAAATGCGTGGCTTTGGCGGCATGATCTCTTTTACACTCAAAGGAAATCAATTAGAAGACGCACTCAACTTAGTGAAGAAAGTAGACATATTTGCACTTGCCGAATCTTTAGGTGGTGTTGAATCACTTATTGGGCACCCCGCCACCATGACACACGCTTCTATTCCAAAAGAAGTACGCGAAAAAAGCGGAGTGGTAGATTCATTAATCAGACTCAGTGTTGGCGTGGAAGACGCCGAAGACCTAATTGCTGACCTCCAGCAAGCGTTATCTTAAACTTAGCTTTAAAGCAGATCTAGACTTTTAAAGAACTGCTCTTTTTTGGCCGGTGAAAGCGGTATAGAAGATCCGTCCTTTAAAATGACGGAACCGCCGTCGTGCTTGTCATAGCGCTCAACATAATTGAGATTGATCAAATGCGACTGGTGCACCCTGAAAAAAGAAAAGCCAGAGAGCATGGTATCGTAGTCTTTTAATGTTTTAGACACCAAGATTTTCTTACCATCATTGAGGTAAAAAAACGTATAGTTCTTATCTGCCTCGCAATGCACGATATCGTCAATTTCAATGACAAATATGCTTTCTTGGGTTTTGAGTACCAACTTGCGTTTGTGTTGAGGCTGAACATTGTGTTGTAAGGCCTGAAACTGCGTGTCGTCTTTTTTGTGCTCAACAACTTGTAAAGCGTTGGTCATTGCAGTGTGGAGTTCTTCTGCATCAATTGGCTTGAGGATATAATCTAAGGCTGAGAACTTAATGGCCTGAACCGCAAATTCTTGAAACGCCGTAATAAAGATCACTTCAAATTGCTTGAACTTGACATTTTTCAATACATCAAACCCATTGCCATCAGGCATTTGAATGTCCAGCAAAACGATGTCGGGCTGAATATCTTCAATGGCTTCTATCCCAGACGCCACATTTTCGCCGTCCATATAAACACTTAGATTTAAATCAAAGGACTCCAACATTTTGCGAATGAAGGTTCTGGTAGGTTTTTCATCATCGATGATCAGTACTTTTCGACTCATGGCACTTTTAGTTTTATTGTTCGGTTTCGTACTTTAGGGGCAAGACAAGAGTTACAGCAGTTCCTGTTTGGTTACCAGGGTCTAAATCATTGATTGTCAAGCTGCCATTAAATTTATACTTTTTATTTAGAATAGCGATGCGTTCGCTTGTAATATCAATGGCCATACTTTTATGTGATTTCAATTTCTTGGTTTGAGCAGATTTTTTTCTACCTACCCCGTTATCCTGAATTTCGATAAGAAGTTGACCCTCTTGCGCGTGCATAGAAACGGTGATTTTTCCGTCTTTAACGGTGTGCAATTGCCCATGCTCGATGGCGTTTTCAATAAATGGCTGAGTAATCATTGGTGACACCATGGCCTTATTAAAGAGTAAATCATCGCTAACCGTTAGCTCGTATTCAAAACGATTCTCAAAGCGCATTTTTTGAGCTGTAAGATATTTATCGAGGATTTCGCGCTCTAACTCAATTGGAATAAACTCTTTGGGAGAGTTCTCGAGGATCAAGCGCATCAAGCGCGAAAAATTGACTAAGAATTGAGAAGACTTCGCTGGGTCATTTTCATAGATATAGCTCTGAATTACCGACATTGCATTGAATACAAAATGAGGGTTCATTTGAGTACGCAATAAAGTTTGAGACAACTCGGCCTCTCTTTGCTCTTGTTTGGTTTTGATTTGCTGCATCCGGAGGACGTAAATGACAACACCAAATATGATCGCCACAATAAAAATGATCGAAATAAACAATTGACGGTCGCGTTGGAGCTCTACGATTTCTCGTTCCTTTTGAGCCCGTTCGATAGAGGCTTGCTGATTAACGATGAGACGTTCGCGTTCCTCACGCAGGTTGGCAGCTGCCATTTCTTCAATGCGTGCTGCACTGCGCCAAACTGGGCTGTTTTCAAGCCAATTGCTGTATTGCTGCTGGTACTGGTAAGCCTGTGCGAGTTGACCTGTTTTCCTTGCAATTTCAGCTAAAGCACGATACGTATTGGCAATTTTTGGGCGGATCAACGCTTCAGAAGGTAGGCTGTTTAGGCCAGATTCAAATGCAGATTTTGCTGCGCGATATTGATTCAAACCCATGAGGTACTGACCGTATTCAAAATACAATTCTGAGGCAAAAAGTGCATCTGTTGAAGCGTCAGTCTTCGCCAACAAACTGGCAAAAGGAAGATCTACCCTTCCTCCAGTCAGTTGCAGAGCGGAAATCATGAGTAACCTCGCTCTGTTTTGATAACGTTGATTGCCGACATCTTCAAAGAAACGATAGGCCAGTCCTGCCATTGCACTGGCTTTCAAAGGTAAATTACTACCTAAATAATAGCGCCCTAGTAAATAATTGGTATATGCCTGACCTCTATTGTCTTTATTCACTTTTGCGAGGTCTTGGGCAAGCTTCAAATAAGTGTATGCTTGGTTATAATTCTTGACATCAATGGAAATACTTGCAATGAGTAAAAGCGGACTTAATTTGAAATGATCTAACTGCGCTTCTTCGGCAAGTTGCAAGGAGTTAATAGATCTTTGAACAGCTTGTTCGAAAAGGTTAAACTGCCAATACACTTCTGCTTGCTGCTGCATGGCGTCGATGAGGACCCATTTTTTATCGGCGCGTTTGGCATGCTGCAGGGCCATGTTACTAGCCCAGACGGCCGAATCTTTTTGAAAGGTCGCGGTAAAATTCTTTGCAATCTGAAGATAAAGTGCTGTTTGTTCGCGGTGCTTCAAAACGCGGTTAGCCTTGGCGATAAGCGAGCGATAATGATACTCTTTTGATTTTGTAATCGCACAACCTAAAAGTTGCTTTCGCCAAACTGCACTAGGATCTTTGAAGGAATGTTGCGCTAATTTTTGACTAAAAATCTTACTTAAGTGAATATTGTTACCAAGATAACGCGCGCGTTCAGCTTCGACAAGAGAAATAAGGGCTTGATTTTCAACACCCAAATACGCTTTCCTTTGATCAACTAATAATTGAACCTCTTTTTGCCACTCATTGCGGTTGCGTTCATAAATAACATCGATGAGATGCAACCTAATTTGTAGCTGTGACGTCTTGTTTTTTGTGCTTTGTAGGTCTTGACGCAACTGTTTTTCGGACTGCGCATTTAGCTGCAAACCCAAAAAGACACTTACTATTAGAAAAAACAAGCTTACCTTTGACATCAACAACGAATATACAAAATTCATACGCATGCGTCTCACAACTACACTAATTGCCTTTTTAATCGGATTTCTATTCAGCTTCAACAGCTGGGCGAGCCACATTATCGGAGGTGAAATCTATTATGATTCTTTAGGTAACAATCAATACAAAATCACCATTGAAATTTACCGCGATTGCAACTCTGCTACTGGCTTTGACAACCCTTTAAACTACACTATTTTCTTAGCTGACGGAAGCATCTATACAACGCGTTATATCCCACCTTTTTCACAAAATATTTTACCAATTGTTTATGATGACCCTTGCGTAACTGTTCCAAACGATATCTGTGTAGAGCGTGCCATTTACGTCGACACCGTTACCTTACCTTTCAGCGTCCAAGGCTATTATGTTTCTTACCAACGCTGTTGCTGGACCGGCGCCATTGACAACATCGTAGATCCAGCAAGCAATGGAATTACCCTGACCACC
>CANHBA010000049.1 GCA_947458985.1 Flavobacteriales bacterium | reverse complement strand
CCGCTAAAGGAGGCGAACTTGGGTTTGTAGGGAGAGGCGACCTTGTGCCCGAATTCGAAGCAGCTGCATTTCAGTTAAAGGGCAAAGAAATTTCACCTGTAATTGAAAGCATGTTCGGCTATCACATTATTCAATTGATAGAGCGAAGAGGAGAACTCATCAATGTGCGCCACATCCTGATGGCACCCAAAGCCTCACCCGAAGATTTAGATAAAGCACGGATTAAACTCGACAGTATCTTACAGCAAATTCGTTTGGGATCAATCAGTTTTGAAGATGCGGCACAACGTTTTTCTGACGATGCCGACAGTAAAAACAATGCTGGATTGATGGTGAATAGCGCAACCGGCTCAACACTCTTCGAAATCTCACAGCTCGACCAAAGTTTGTTTTTTGTAGTCGATAAGCTAAAGGTGGGCGAAATTTCAGAACCGGTTGTGGTGCGTTCGGGCGAGATGTCAATCCATTTAGAAATACTATCGATACAACCTTCCTGATTAGTGGCAATGAGCGTAATTTCATAAGCGCCTGGTTGTGTATAAGTATGGGTCGGATTGACCAAAAATGAGCCGTTACCATCGCCAAAAGCCCATGTATAGGACCACGCATTCAAAGAGGCATTCGCAAATTGAACAGGCAGACCTTGCATTGGATCTTGGCTCATGATATAGAAATTAGCCAAAGGCTTGACGACCTGAACCATTGCTACAGCCGTTACGCTAAATGTTTGACATTCGTCACTTACCTGGACAAAATAAGAGGTGGAATTTTGTGGTGCTACGGTAATTTGAGGTGTGGTTTCTGTTGTGGACCAACTGTAATAGTAGTTGCCATAGCCGCCACTTGCTGTAACCAAAAGAGTTACGCTGTCGCCCGGACAAATTTGGAAAGGACCATTGGTTTGCAAAACAAGTGGCGGACTCAGTATGGTGTAGCTGATGCTATCTTGAATGGTATTGCCACAATTGTCAGTGACTGTAATTAGGTACATACTTGAACTTCCCGGATTCACTAATAAAGAATCTGTTGTACTACTTAGCACGTTGTTGGTTGTCCATAAATAGGTATACTGACCCGAGCCTCCACTTACCTGAACGCCTAATGTTGCAGGAATGAATGGACAAATTTCGGTGATGTCAGGGCTCGTTAAAATGGACAAGGGGCTCAGTACTGGAACTGAAACCAAGATAGTGTCATAAGCCGGAATACCCGTACAGGCGTCGCTGACGGCTAGCCATACAGTTTGAGAAGTTGCCGGTGCAAACGTAATGCTTCCGGTATTTTGACCCGTACTCCATTGATAGGTATAGGGCTGAACTCCGCCACTGATCTGAGAATTAATGGTGACAGGGTCGCCAGGACAAGTGATAGGTGAACTCGTTAATGTCACTTGCATGGGTTGGTTGTCTTGGATCCAGAGGTCGAGTACAAGGGGCGTTATGTTGCCACAAGGATCCGTTATTGGAAAAGTTAATGTGAGGGTTTCAAGGCCTTCTACTAAGGCGTCGGTCAAAGATTGGATATTGAAACTAACGGTGGTTTGCCCAGGAGGAAAATTAATACTGGCTGGAATACCGCTGTAATCAACGCCGTTGGTGGCCGTACCGCTGAGTTGTACAGGAATGGTCAGGTTTTGATTGAGATTGGACTGACGCGTAAGCGTAACGGTTGTTGTGACACAACCCTCTGCCATCCAATCTGGGTTGGCAAAAACTTGCTGCGAGAGCGTATGTTCAATCTCTACAGGTGTAATTGTGGAAAGGCTATTGGCTTCCAAAAAGATGCCGGAGTCCCATTGACCGTCGCCAACATCGGCAATGGCTAAAATTAAGTGATACGTTTGGCCACATTGCACCTGCGAAATGGCTTCTAAAACCTTAGTGAAGCCATCGTACTGAATATATTGTGGGCTCAAGTTATAAGGCGCCGTATTGCCATCGCCATTGTTGACGAAATAGAACGGGTTGGTAATGGTATTTACGTTATTGATCGAAACCACCGCGCCATTTGGGAGCTTGGCTATATTCTGAAAGCCTGTAATGCCTGGGCCTGAGATAAAAAAACCAAAAACATCGTTGTAGGTCGTGTTGTTGGGTGGCGCAAATTCTGGGTATTCATCTGAGCCAAAAACATATTTAAAACGAACGGTGTCTGCATAGGGAATGAAGTCAAACTCTAAGATAGCCGCGTTGTAAGTTTGGGTGCCTTGAATGGCTTGGGTAAGTAAATTGAAACCACCCATGTTGTTGTCGACCCCTGCACCCGATGCATCATTTGGGCCCTGCGGGCCATCGCCGTTTGGCAAGGTGGTGCCCGTGGTCATGACAATTCCGCTGTTGATGCCAAGGGTCGTATTGGCTGCCGTAAACTGTGCTATGGCAACGGGGCTTCCGTTGTAGGTGACGTTCGAGACCGTTACGCCATTGCCAAGAAGGATATTTTGAACCAAGCCCTGCGGGTTCAGAGAATTATTGGTAATTAGTTGTGCGCGCGAAATCTGAGGAAGAAAAATCCCGATAAAGAATAGCCAAATGCTTATGCGCTGCAACATCATTTTATTAACGTAAAACGAAGAATTTCGTTGTGCTTTTTGGCAGTTTTTTTCAAAAAAAAAGGATGCCGAAGCATCCTTTCAAGATTTGTGCCAAAAAAAGCTTATTTCTTAGAAAAAAGAAGTGGTTGAAATGACATCCAGATTAGAGGTAAAACAAATAAACACGGAATAGCAACGATTGGAAGAAATGTTGTATCTATTTCTGTATTTGTATACTTCAACGGAAAACCCATTGCTGCCACCACGAAAAAACTCAGCAAGGCATTAAGGGCAAAAAGACCCTTATTTTGCCACTTCTGCTCAATGAAGAAAGCAGCAATAGTGAGTACCATTGCGACAATAAAATAAACCAATACCACCTTCCAAATAGGAAGTATTTTTACGGTTTCATCGAACTCAAATGCATAGAAATAATTCAAGAAAAATCCGATAACAACAGAGGAAAGTGTAGCAATTATAAAGCCAAAAGTAAGTGCGCGGATCATGAGTCTATTTTTTAATGACAGGTATTGTTGCTGTAATTTTAATGGTTTCAGCAACACCACCATTCTTTTTGCCTACTTGATAATCAGAGCGGTCTACGCTGAATTTAGCATTAAAAGTTCCTTTCGAACCTTTTTTAGTAAAAGTAAATGGAATGCTGATTTCTTTGGTGACGCCATGCATTTGTAATTTGCCCGTTGCTTTGTAGCCCTCACTCGTCTTTTCGATCTTTGAAGAAGTAAATTCGATATAAGGGTATTTCTCAGCATTGAACCATTCTTCGCCGCGGGCATGCTTGTTCTGCAAACCATTTCCAGTATTGATAGAGGCAACTTCAATTTTAAAACTCAGCTTTGAACTCGCCAGTTTGGTTTCGTCAAAAACTAAAGAAGGCGTAGTAAGCGCATCGAAAGTGCCACTAACATCAGCATTTGTAAACGAAATTTTGAAGCCGTCGGCAAGTTTATATTGTTGCGCAAAGCTTGTAAATGCAGCTAAAACAAAGAAGAAAAAGAAGTTGCTTTTCATTTGCTTAGTTTTTTACAACTTCTAAATCAGCAACAAGTTTCACCTCATCAGCTAAACCTGGGCTTACTTCACCCATTCCAAACTCAGAGCGCTTCACAGCACCGCTAATTTGCAAGCCTGCCACTGCTGTGCCTTTGTAGTTTTTGCTGTTTCCGGTGTGTACACCATTGAAAACTACTTTTTTAGTAACACCGTGCATAGTAAGGTCGCCTTCTACTGTGTAAGTTCCTTTTGTTTTGGTTTCTTTTACAGCAGTACTTTTAAAAGAGATTGCTGGAAATTTTTCTGCATCAAAACAATCTGCTGTACGCAAGTGGTTGTCGCGAGCTTCGATACCTGTGTTTACAGATGCTGCTTCTGCATTTAAAACGATGGTTGCACCGTTGAAATCTTCGTTAGGTGTGGTCACTTCCATGGTGAACTTATCGAAATTTCCATGAACATTAGTGATGCCATTATGAAGAATGGTAAAGCCCAAACGGGAGTGTGCACCATCTACTGACCAAAGACCAGCTTGTGAAGCAACAAAAGAGAACAAGGCAAAAGCGCCTACAAAACCGATAACTACGTTTTTCATTTTTAAAATTTTAAGGTTACTGTTTAAACAATTGAATGGGTACAAAGTTGCAACAAAGCAGTTAAATATCTCTTAACGTAGGTCAAGTAAACACAATTTACGCGGGTAGGACTAGCTTTTTAGCTGTCTTTAAGCGCTTGCAATTTCTCAAATGCGTCCTTGATATGACGGATTGGTTCAATGACTAACCTCAATTTGTCGTCTTTTTGAACTAGGCGGTAACCCGTTGATTGAGAAAGAATTTTGTTGAGAATAACTTGAAACTGATCTGTTTCATAGAAGGGCGACTGTGGATTGGAAATAAAATGCCCCACCATTTTTTCGGATTTGAGCACCAAACGCTCCAAGCCCATGGATTCGGCCAACCAACGCAATTCAAAGGAGAACAAAAGTTCCTTCACCTCTTTTGGTAAGGGGCCAAAGCGGTCTTGTAATTGCAAACTAAACGCAGCGAGCTCTTCTTTGTCTTTGAGGTTGTCCATGGCTTGGTACAAACTCAAGCGCTCGGCCACCTGATTGACGTATTGATCGGGAATGCGCACTTCCATATCGGTTTCGAAGACACAATCTTGGACAAAACCATTGAACTGATCTGTAACGCGGTCGTCGAAAAGTTCTTTGTATTCGCTTTCGCGGAGCTCTTGCATGGCCTCGTTGAGGATTTTTTGATACATCTCAAAACCAATTTCAGCAATAAAACCACTTTGCTCACCGCCTAGCATGTTGCCAGCACCGCGTATGTCGAGGTCTTTCATGGCAATATTGAAGCCCGAACCTAAATCTGAGAATTGGACTAGCGCTTCTAAACGCTTGCGCGCCTCGGAGGTCATGATGCTGAATTTGGGCGCAATGAGGTAGCAAAAGCCTTTTTTGTTGCTGCGCCCTACCCTTCCGCGCAATTGATGGAGGTCGCTTAAGCCAAATTGATGCGCATCGTTGATGATGATGGTATTGGCGTTGGAGATGTCGATACCCGACTCAATGATGGTGGTAGCCAGTAAAACGTCGTAGGCACCTTCTATGAAGTCGAGCATGATTTTTTCGAGTTGCTTGCCATCCATTTGGCCGTGGCCGATTCCGACGCGCACACCCGGACACAAGCGCTGGATCATGCCAGACAATTCTTTGATATTCGAGAGTCGGTTGTTGACAAAAAACACTTGGCCGCCGCGCCCTACTTCATAAGCAATGGCGTCGCGGATTTGTTCTTCGTTGAAAGAAATGATATCGGTCAATACGGGCTGGCGATTTGGCGGCGGTGTATTGATGATACTGAGGTCTCGGGCACCCATTAAAGAGAACTGTAAGGTGCGCGGAATTGGCGTTGCGGTAAGCGTTAGCGTATCTACAGTTGTGCGGAGTGTTTTGAGTTTGTCTTTGACAGCAACGCCAAACTTTTGTTCTTCGTCGATGATCATGAGGCCGAGGTCCTTGAACTTAACGCGTTCAGCAACCAAAGCATGCGTACCAATTAAAATATCAATTTGACCTGCCGCTAGTTTCTTAAGGGTTTCGGTAATTTCTTTGGCCGATTTAAAGCGGTTGATGTAGTCTACGGTAACCGGGAAACTAGAAAGTCTGGCTTTAAAGCTGCGGTAATGTTGTAAAGACAAAATAGTAGTTGGGACCAAAACAGCCACTTGTTTGGAGTCAGTGACCGCCTTGAACGCTGCGCGTATAGCTACTTCTGTTTTGCCAAAACCGACGTCGCCACAAACCAAGCGGTCCATAGGTCGGGGAGCTTCCATGTCGCGTTTGATGTCTTGGGTTGCTTTGTACTGATCTGGGGTGTCTTCGAACATGAAAGATGCCTCGAGCTCATTTTGCAAATAGCTATCTGGGGTAAACGAAAACCCTGGTTTGCTGCGTCTTTGGGCGTAAAGCTTGATGAGGTCAAACGCGAGTTCTTTGATTTTCTTTTTAGTCTTGTTCTTTAGATTTGACCAAGCTTGGGTGCCAAGTTTGTTGAGCGTTGGTGCACTGCCCTCTTTACCCGTAAACTTAGAAATGCGGTGCAAGGAGTGAATGCCCACATAAAGTACGTCTCCATCTTTATAGACCAAACGAATGGCTTCTTGGGGTTTGCCATTGACATCAATGGTTTCCAAACCAGAAAACTGACCAACACCGTGGTCAATATGGGTAACGTAATCGCCTTTCTGAAGCTGGTAAATTTCTTTGAGAGTGAGCGCTTGCTTGGCTTGCTTGAATCCTTCTTTTAAACGGAAACGGTGGTAGCGTTCAAAAAGTTGGTGATCGGTGTAGCACACCAATTTGAGCGATGGAAAGATGAATCCTTCGTGTAGCGCTAATGGCAATGCACTGAACTCACCTTCTTCGCCGATGTCACTGAAAATTTGATACAAACGTTCAACCTGACGCGGTTGGTTAGAGAAGATTAAGTTTTGAAAACCTTCGGCCTTACGCGCTTTTAAATCGGTGTTGAGGCGCTCAAAATCTTTATTGAAACTTGGTTGCGGAATGCAATCAAAGGCTTCGGTGTGGCTTGCCTTGAAATGAAAAACAGGGCCGTATTCTATGACGCGGTGTGCGGCTAGTTGTTCTTCAAAAGCAAGATGCGATACAAATTTGTCTTGGGGCAAAGCATACTGCACAGGGCCCTCGTGTTTGCTATGGATTTCAACGGCGCGTTCGTATTCGCGCTTCAAAACGTCATAAGTGCGTTGTACATCGGCCATCCAGCAAATGGTCTGGCTACCCACAAAACCGAGTAGCGTTTCTTGAATTTCTAAACTTTGGCCAGATTGAATATTGGGCACGACATTAAAAAATTGATGGCTGGCAATAGATAGCTGGCTGGCTGCATCAAAAGTACGGATACTCTCTACCTCATCACCAAAAAACTCGATCCGAAAAGGATGCTCGTTGGCGAAAGAAAATACATCCAAAATGCCGCCTCTGATGGAAAATTGACCAGGCTCATACACGAAGTCTACGCGGTCGAACTGATATTCTAAAAGCAATTCATTTAGAAAATCGGTGCTATAGGTTTTGGCCACCTCTAAGCGCATGGTGTGTTTGACCAAATTCTTTTTAGTCGGAATTTTCTCAAAAAGCGCTTCTGGATAGGTAACCACCCAAGTATTTTGTTTGTCACTGAGCTTTTCTAAGACCTCAGCTCTAGCAACAACATTTGAGTTGTCGGTCTGCTCTTGTTGGTAAGGAACCCTGTATGACGCGGGGTAAAATAAAATGCGTTTGTCTTCGGGGAAAAGGCCCTCGAAGTCGTTGAGGAAATAAGCAGCCTCTTCTTTGTCAGAAAGAATAAATAAATGGGTGCCCGGAACTTGCTGCGCTACCATCAAGGATAGTAGAGATTTGGCCGAACCTACCATGCCCTTCCAATGCAATCTGGCGGCGGCAGTTTGCAAGGCAGCGGCACTCCGATCTAGTGCTGGATGTTTGGCAAGGGTTTTGATGAAGGTGTTGAGTTCCATAGCGGGCTGCAAAATTACGTAAAGTATCCGCGGAGCGAAAGATTTTGTGACGTTTTCGGGCAATAACGTTACAAATAACAATTCAGTGTGAATATCTCCAAATAAAATCGGCAAGCTGCCTAGTGTCAATGACTAATTTTAGCGTACCAAAATAGAACCCAAATATGAAGTTTTCTGTAAAATACACATTAGTAGCTGCGTTTTTAACGAGCGCAGGAGTTTTGAGCGCACAAGTAGCCGAAACAGCCACCGAAGAATCTTTTAAAACCGTTGAAGAAATTTCAGCAATCGACTTCCTCATGAAAGGTGGGGTTTTCTTAATCCCGATTGTACTCTTATTGTTCTACACTACCTATGTAGCGGTTGAGCGCTTTTTATACATCCGCCGCATGACCAAACAAAACATGTTATTGCTCGGTGAACTCCAAACCCAACTTAATGCAGGCAGTATGCAAGGTGCACTAGATGTAGTAAACCGCGACCAAACCTCATTTGGCTCAGTTGTGAAAGAAGGTGTTCAGTCTATTGGCCGCCCTATCCCACAAATTGAAGCCAACATGGAAAAAGTAGCCAATATTGAAATTGGTAAAATGGAAAAAAACATCAACCATTTAGGGCTAATTGCTGGTATCGCGCCAACTCTTGGTTTTATTGGTACCATCTCAGGGGTTATCAAGATTTTCTACAGCATCTCTATTTCCGAAAACGTATCAATTGGTAATATCTCTGGTGGTTTGTACGAAAAAATGATCTCTTCTGGCTCTGGTTTGGTTGTAGGTATTTTAGCCTTTACTGCCTACCACCTCCTCAATGGACTCATCGATAATTACGCACTAGCTATTCAAAAAATCAATTTAGAATTTGTCAAACTAATCAGCTCCAAAGATGGCCATAAAGCGTAATAGAAGGTTCCATGCCGAGGTAGCTACCTCTGCATTGAGCGACATCATGTTCTTCTTGTTATTGTTCTTTTTGATCATCTCTACTTTAGCCAATCCGAACGTCATCAAAGTTCCATTGCCTAAGTCAGATGCCAACGAAAAGACCCAACAACAACACGTTACCTTAACTGTGAAGTTTGATGAAAATCAACAGCGTCATTTTTATGTCAATAACGACGAAATCGCTTTAGACAAACTCGAAGGTGTCCTGATCGGTGAGACTAAAAAACTTGGCGACAACACCGTTATTTTGCGTTTGCCTTTTGATGCACAAGTTCAAGAGCTCGTTGACCTTCTCAAAATCGGAATGCTCAACGACCTCAAAATGATCATTGCTACCAAAGAAGGATAATCAATATTCTTTCTCGCACAAATTACAGGCTATGGAAAAGTTACAATTAGAGTTAATCAGTGCACGTGAAGATGCCAAAAAATCATTGGTCTATACTTCCGTTTGGTTGGTGAGTTTATTGCTTTTAGCGATCATCATTAAGTTCGATGCGCGCCCTGATCAGCTTGTAGATACACCTCCACTGCGCTCTGATGAAGTCATTGAAGAATTTCAAATAGACAATGTGGAACTAGAAGATGTAGCTGGTGGCTCTCGCGGAGGCGGCACCCCAGGATCTGGCCAAATTGCGCCACCTGCCGACCAAACTGAAAGAGTTGCTACGTCTAGCCAAAGTGACTTTACACACAATAGTGGTAATTCCAACAACCACAATTCTCAAAACGGCACCAACGGTACGTCTACCACAACACAAAGCACCAACTTCTTTGGCAATGGTGGCAGCGGGAACGGTAATGGCTCCGGAAACGGTCCTTTTGGAGGCCCCGGTAATGGAAACGGCGATGGAGACGGCACTGGTTCAGGCAGAGGCTCTGGCAAAGGCAGAATTCGCCAAAACAATGTGAACTTACCAAGATATGAAAACGACTTCGACTGCCGAATCGGCTTTAAGGTACAGGTCAATGCAGAAGGTCAAGTTGTTGGTGTTCGTTCTATTAAATCAGTTACTACCTGCGTTGATGACCGCACCATCAACGACATTAAAGAGCGCATCAAGCGCGAAGTAAGATACAATAAAGAGCCAGGCGCTGGAATTGTAGAGATGGACTACACCATTAATCTGAAAGCTTCAAATTCTTAAAGCAAAGACATTGCTTTTTCTACCATTAGCTTAGAGCCAATATAGAAGCCAACACGTTGGTGAAGTGCTGTTGGTTCGATATCCAAAATACGTTGTTTGCCGTCGGTTGCGAGGCCGCCTGCTTGCTCTGCAATAAAAGCCAACGGATTGCACTCATAAAGCAAGCGCAAGCGCCCTTGTGGGGCTGAAGGAACAGTAGGATAGATATAGATACCCCCTTTGATCAGGTTGCGGTGAAAATCAGCAACCAAAGAACCGATATAACGACCAGAATAAGGTTTGCCGGTTTGGTTGTCATTGGATTGACAATACGCCAGATACTCGCGTAATTGCGGATCAAAATCGTTTAAGTTGCCTTCATTTACGGAGTAAAGCCTTCCATTTTCTGGCATTTGCATATTGGGATGCGATAAAAAGAATTCGCCCACTGCAGGGTCTAGCGTAAAGCCATTGACGCCTTTACCTGTGGTATAAACCAAAATGGTAGAAGAACCGTAGAGCACATAGCCCGCTGCAACCTGTTGGGTGCCGGCTTGGAGCATGTCTTGGAGTGTTGCGGGTGTGCCAACTGGTGAAACGCGACGGTAAATAGAGAAAATGGTACCGATGGATACATTGACGTCTATGTTTGAAGAGCCATCGAGCGGATCAAACAAGACAACATAGTTGGCATTTTGAGCGCTTTCAGATGCAAAGGCGAGGAAGTCGTCGTTTTCTTCAGAGGCGATGCCGCAGACCTCGCCACCATTCTGAAAAGCACGGATGAAGGCTTCGTCGGCAACGACATCTAATTTTTGTTGGTCTTCACCTTGCACATTTTGACCGCCCTGGGCGCCAAGGATGTGATCTACTAAGCCAGCCTTACGGACATCGTTGCTGACAATTTTGGCAGCTAAGGAGATGTCGTGTAATAAGCGGGAAAGTTCGCCACTTGCAAAAGGAAAATCTTTTTGCTTAGCGACAATAAACTCGTGTAGCGTGATGAGTTTAGACATGCTTACATCGAGAACATATTGCTGTAGTCCGAACCAAGGTGAATCGGATTGACAATCAATGTTGGGATGAGTGCATCATTGGTAATGATGTATTGCTCATGGTTGCTTGTAAGCGCTGTAAAGAGGTTGTTGCGTTGAAGATTCATGATCGCAATGAGGTCTGCGTCTACGCTTACTGCGTATTTCACGACTTCTTTGTCAAAGCCAGAACTTGGCACAACCGCGCTGGTCATTTCGATACCGCGGTCTTTGAAAAAGGCCTCGGAGAAGGTAATGTTTGAGCGTACCTGATGATGAAGAAATTCGTCGGTTTCGTCTGGGGTAACGACGTGTACTTTCGACTTGAAGTATTGAGCCAAATTAGCTACAATAGAAAGTTTTTGCTTGGTTTCTTTGTGGAGGTCCATTGGCACAACGATGGAGTCGTAGCCACTGGCTTTCACTGCTTTTTCTTGAACGATGATAAATGGAACTTGGGAACTCGTGACAACTTTGAGTGCACGGCTACCAGTGATGTGTTGCCAACCGTGGGCGCCATGAGTGCCCATAATGATGAGTTCAGCCTGATGCTCAGCTGCAAATGCGCCGATGTCTTCAAAAATGCTTCCGATGCGCACATTTGGCTTGAGTTGCACTCCTTCATGCTCAAAACCTCCGATGATATTCTCTAATTGCGCGAGTGCTTCTGGAATTTGAGCTTCTTTTGAAACTACATGAAGTACTTGAATTTCAGCGCCTAGTGGTTTAGCAGTTGCTATAGCGTGTTGTAAGGCGATGTCTGCTACAGGTGTAAAGTCGTGAGGAACAATGAAGTTTTTGGTTTGCATAGTCGAGTTTTTTACAAATTTAAAACAAAGTGCAGTAAGAACGCACTAGTTTTCTCTTTATTTTTGTGTGAAGCCAATACTAAAAATGCTTCCTAACAAATGCCGATAATTGGTAAGCTCATACAGCGCAGTACAGCAATAAGTTTCAAGCGTATTTCACGCGCAAGCGCAGACTACAAACAACAGCTAGAAGCCTTGCGTCAAAACATCGAACACGCCAAAAAAACCGCGTTCGGGCAACAATACCAATTTGCAGCAATTCTTCAAAAAAGTGACCTCGTATCAAGGTATCAACAAAACGTACCCATAACAGAATACGAAGCATTTTATACAAATTGGTTAGAAGGAACGATCAATGGCAAGAAAGACCAAATTTGGCCAGGCCGCATCAAATACTTTGCCCTATCTTCAGGTACAACAGGCGCGCCAAGTAAAAGGATTCCAGTTTCTACCGAAATGATCCGCTCATTTCAACGGGTTTCTTTGCGCCAATTTTCTATTCTCCACGAATTAAATTTGCCCGATTCTTTCTATAGTGCAAAGGTGCTTGCCGTTGGAGGGTCAACCAAATTGAAAAAAATTGACCAGCATTATGAAGGTGACTTAAGTGGTATTCTTAAGAAACACACCTCCCTCATTGCTGCTCCGTTTACCAAACCGAATAAAAAGATCACCAATCTAAAAGACTGGAAAGCAAAACTCCCTTTAATGGTTCAAGAAGCACCCAAATGGGACATCGGCATCATGGCCGGTATTCCGAGTTGGTGTGTGTTACTATTAGAAGAAATTGTCCAACATTACAAGCTCCAAAACATCCATGAAATTTGGCCTAACTTTCAGGTTTATGTTCACGGGGGTGTTTATATGGACCCATTCGTGGAAAGACTTCAGAAAGTGTCTGGCAAACCTGTTGTACTGCTAGACACCTATTTGGCAAGCGAGGGCTATTTTGGCTACCAAACCAGCCCCAAAAGAAAAGGAATGACGCTATTAATGAATAATAGCATCTTCTTTGAATTTGTCCCCTTCAATTCAGAGTATTTTACGGAGTCGGGCGAACTCAAAAACAAGCACAAAGCATATACGATCAGCGAAGTAAAGCCAGGTATCGACTACGCAATGGTGATCAGTACAAATGCTGGTCTTTGGCGTTACATGATCGGCGATCTAGTCAGATTTGTAGACACCGCCACACACGAAATTATTATTGCAGGCAGAATCAAGCAATTTTTAAGCCTTTGCGGAGAGCATCTTTCCTTAGATAATATCAATCAGGCCCTCAAGGAGGTTTCTACACAACACCAGCTTTCTTTTTCGGAATATACCATCCATGCCAATGAAGAAGGTCTCCAACACTGTTGGTATATTGGTTGTGATGAGCTGAAAGCAGATGAACAGATCATTTCAGAAATAGATGCTGCACTGCAGGCCATCAACGATGATTACGCTTACGTGCGCAAGCACAGCATGCCAATGCCAAGTCTTCAGCTTTTGCCTACAAAAGTTTTTTACACTTACTTAGAAAGTATTGGTAAACTAGGTGCTCAAAACAAGATGCCAAGAGTCATGAACAAAGAACAAGCCGCACAATGGCAAAATTTTCTTAGCGCAAACGGCTACCTTTAAAGGCCGACTTCTTCAAAAATGTATAGGAAAGATTCAATTCTACCGAGTGTCTGAAAACAGACGACGCCGCGCCTAAATCAGCATCGTAGGAAAATCCAAAATCAAAGGCGCCGAGGTCAATGGCTACATATGGTGCAATTGCCGCCGTAGATCGAAAATACAGTCCTGTACTCAAAAAACGTGTGCTTACTTCGTTGGTTACCTGTGAGCTTCCTCGGAGTTTCATGCGGTAAATAGCGCCTAACATGGTTTCGGAATGCCCTCCT
>CANHBA010000048.1 GCA_947458985.1 Flavobacteriales bacterium | reverse complement strand
TGTAAAGTGCGGCGAGCATCAGGTATTCGCTATAAGAGGCAAAACCTTCATTGAGCCAGATGTCGCACCACGACGCGCAAGTGACATGGTTGCCCCACCATTGATGCGCAAGTTCGTGGGCGGTCAGGGTTTTTTCAAAGAATCCTTGGGTGGTCATGGTTTGGTGCTCCATTCCGCCGCCAATTGGTGCCATGCAATGTCCGTATTTTTCGTCGGCAAAGGGGTAGGGACCAAATTGTGTTGCAAAAAGTTCTAAAAAGTCGGCAGTTTCATTGATTTCATCTATAAAATTAGGGAGCGTTCCGGGGTTGTCATAGATATAATTCTGGATCAAAACAGGAGAGGGGTTTCCTTGCGGATTTGCATAAACATTGTATTCAACATATTTGGCAACAGCAACAGAAATGAGGTAGTAGTCTATCGGATGGCGGTGCTTCCATGCGTAGCGCGTCTGGCCATTACCTAAAGGCACAACTTGCTCTAGAATTCCATTTGAGCCGGCCTTGCAGGTGTCCGGAACGGTGATGGCAACGGCGCAAGAATCGGCTTTGTCTGTGAGGCTCTGCTTAACAGCAAACCATTCATAAGCCGAAAAAGGCTCTGATAACGACCACACCACTTTGTTGCCCCAACTTGGCGAACTGCCAGCCGTTAGGCCACTGCCGCCCAATGGATTGGTCTGTGCCGTCGGCGGATTGCCCGCATAAGTAACTTTAATGATGAAATTTTGATTTGGACTCGCGTTTACCGGAACGCTCACTTTGTTAGAAACCCTATGGTAATTTACGTTTGTTCCATTGACTTGAACTTCACTTATGATTAAAGTCTCAAACAATTCAATTAACGCGGAGTCTAAACTCTCTTTTGCTTTGGCATGGATCTCAACACTTCCACTCAAGTAGGTGGAGATATTGTTCATGTTAAGGTCTAGGTTGTAAAAATGGACGTCGTATTTTTCGGTTTCAGCGATTTCGGCAATAGTCAAAGAGGCACTTTTTGTTTGCCACTGTTTGCTTGCTTTTCTAGAAGAACAACTTCCCATCTGCTCTTGACCAAAAGAGGTGAGGGAAATTGCAACAAATAACTGAAGAAGAAGGAGTTTTTTCATTTCAAAGGTTTGAACGAAATTAAACAATCTTTCGGGAGTTGATTTTAATTTTCGGTAACTTTGTTCTATGCGCTTCATGAGCTTGGTTTTGGCAATATACTTTGGCTTGCTTTCCTTGGCACCCCAATGGCAAGGCCTTGAGTTTTTCAAGCTCGATGCCCTTTTTGACCATTACGCCCAATATCAGCAAGAAAAAGAAGCCGGCGGTTTCTTAAGTTTTGTCCAAGAACACTACCTCCAGCAAGTAACCGAGAACCACCAAGAACACCGCGAGCTCCCATTTAAATCGGTTCAGTCGAATGTATTGATTACTATGGTGATGCCTAGCTCAAGTACATCCGTTTCTTTGGATAAAACGCCTCTACATCTTTCCAGACAAAATATTTTATCGGCACCAACATCTGTTTCGATCAACGACTTTTTTGAATGTTGGCACCCTCCTCAATTAGTGTAGCTTAAGTTCTTTGAGTTTTACATTCTAATTGAGTTCCTATGTTAAATCGCATCATTTACTGGTCGATTCACAACAAACTAATTGTTGCTGTCTTGACCCTCGCTCTCATCATTTGGGGGCTATTTTCACTTTCCAAACTTCCGATAGACGCCGTCCCGGACATCACCAACAACCAAGTTCAGGTGGTCACGAGCGCGCCGTCGTCAAGCGCACTCGATATAGAGCGCTTCGTCACCTTTCCGGTCGAACAAACCATGGCTACTATTCCAGGAATCGAAGAAATTCGGTCTTTTAGTCGCTTTGGCTTAAGTGTAGTTACTATTGTTTTTACCGAAGACACCGACATCTATTGGGCGCGTCAACAAGTTCAGGAGCGCTTATCGGAAGCCAAAAACAATATTCCTTCAGGTTTCGGAGAGCCTTCCATGGCACCATTAAGCACCGGTCTCGGCGAAATCTATCAGTATACCTTGCGCGCCAAAGCGGGGTATACCCAAAAATACAGCCCCGCCGACCTCCGCAGCATCCAAGATTGGGTCATCCGCAGGCAATTGCTCGGCGTCAAAGGCGTTGCCGATGTGAGTGGTTTTGGCGGAGAACTCAAGACCTACGAAATTGCTATTGATCCGCTGTTGCTCAAAGCACACGAAATTACATTAGATGAAGTCTTTACGGCGGTATCTCAAAACAACGAAAATACCGGCGGGGCCTATATTGAACGCCACCACATGACGACCTACATCAGAACCGAAGGTTTGGTAGGTAGTTTGTCCGATATCGAAAACATCCAGATCAATCATCCGAGCGGCGATGCACCGGTTTACATCCGCGATATCGCCGAAGTCAAATACGGCGCTCAGGTGCGTTACGGCGCGCTCACCTACAATGCCGAAGGCGAGGCTGTGGGCGGAATCGTACTCATGCTCAAAGGAGCCAATTCTTCAGAAGTTATTTCGTTGGTGAAAGAACGCATGGCTCAAATTGAAAGCAATCTGCCCGAAGGCGTGGAGCTAGAAGTTTACCTCGATCGCACCAATTTAGTCAACAGAGCCATCCACACCGTAAGCAACAACCTTATTGAAGGCGCTCTTATAGTCATTTTTGTGTTGGTTCTGCTCTTAGGAAATTTACGTGCGGGGCTCATTGTTGCGTCCGTTATTCCTTTGGCCATGCTCTTTGCCATCTCCCTGATGAACGTGTTTGGTGTTTCTGGAAACCTGATGTCTTTAGGCGCCCTCGACTTCGGGCTTATCGTAGATGGCGCGGTCATCATCGTAGAATCCACGCTGCATTTGCTGCAGTATAGGCGCGGCAAACAACTCACCCAGCTCGAAATGAACACTGAAGTGTATAGTTCGGCTTCCAAATTCAGTAAAAGTGCCGTTTTTGGGCAGGTCATTATTCTTGTTGTTTACCTGCCTATTTTAGCACTTGTTGGTATCGAAGGCAAAATGTTCAAGCCGATGGCCCAAACCGTCATTTTTGCCATTCTCGGGGCGCTCATCCTTTCACTCACGTACGTGCCCATGATTTCCTCGCTGGTGCTCTCCAAAAAAGTGCAAGTGGGTAAAACTATTTCAGACCGACTCATAGACCAAATCAAAACGCGTTACACACCCGCACTTTCTTGGGTGTTGCGCAAGCAAAAATGGATCCTCGGGTCAATTATTGTCCTTTTTACCATATCGATACTGCTCTTCAAGCAACTCGGTGCAGAATTTATTCCATCTTTAGATGAAGGCGATTTCGCTGTCGAGACCCGCCTCATGACCGGTTCAGGGCTCAACAAAACCATTGATGCCACCACCAAAGCATCGCGTGTATTGCTCCAAAAATTTCCAGAAATCAAACAAGTGGTTGGCAAAATCGGTACGGCCGAAATCCCGACAGACCCTATGCCTATGGAAGCCTGTGACCTCATGCTTATTTTAAAGGACAAGGAAGAGTGGGTGAGTGCTACTAATAAAGAGGAACTTGCCGCCAAAATGCAAGCCGTTCTCGAAGAAGAACTACCAAGTGTGTCATTTGGTTTTCAGCAGCCCATTCAAATGCGCTTCAATGAGCTCATGACAGGCGCCAAACAAGATGTAGTGGTCAAAGTATACGGAGAAGATTTCGCTAAACTTTCTGCCTACGCCAAACAAATAGGCGGCATTTCTAAAAGTATAACTGGTGTCCAAGATATCTACGTAGAAGAACTCTCCGGCTTGCCTCAGCTTATTGTGCGCTATGACCGCGACGCACTTGCACGGTATCAAGTCACCATCGAAGAAGTCAACCGAGCGGTCAATTTAGGTTTCGCAGGTCAAATTGCGGGTTATGTTTTTGAAGGGGAACGCAAATTTCAATTGGTGGTTAAATTGCGCCAGGCCGACCGCGCCGCCATTACAGACATCAAGCAATTGTATGTAAGCAACGCCGCAGGCCAAGAAATTGCTTTGGCAGAGTTGGCAGCTATAGAAATCGAAAATGGCCCCAATCAAATCCAGCGCGACGACGCCAAAAGGCGCATTATCATAGGTTTCAATGTGCGCGGCCGAGATGTTGAAAGCATCGTTAAAGAACTCCAGCAAAAAATGGATCAGCAAATCGATTTTGAAACAGGGTATTTTCCGCAAATTGGCGGCACCTTCGAAAACTTGGTACATGCCCGTGCGCGCTTGCTCATTGCAGTGCCCATTTCCTTGTTGCTCATTTTCTTCTTATTGTACCTCACTTTTCAATCTGTGAAGCAAGCAACCCTCATTTATTCAGCTATACCTTTAGCTTCAATTGGTGGTGTTATTGCCTTGTATATGAGAGGAATGCCATTTTCGATTTCTGCCGGTGTAGGTTTCATCGCTCTATTTGGAGTGGCGGTCCTCAATGGCATAGTTCTGATAGCCGAATTCAATTCGCTGCGCAAGTCGGGTGCTCCATTAATGCAAGTGGTGCTGCGCGGAACCGCCAATAGACTTCGGCCTGTACTCCTAACAGCAACGGTTGCTTCTTTAGGCTTTTTACCAATGGCGCTCTCTCACGGCAGTGGTGCTGAGGTGCAAAAACCACTTGCAACGGTTGTAATTGGAGGCCTCATCAGTGCCACAATCCTCACCTTGTTTATTTTGCCTTTGTTGTATATACTTTTCGAAAAACCTTTGCGCTTGCGCAGAAAAAAGACCATTACTTTATTGGCTATTCTTGCCCTTAGCTCCACAGCCTTCGGACAACAAAAATTCACCGATGCGCAACTGTATCAAATGCTCCTCGATCAAAATGGGCAAATCAAAGCAGAAGTACTCGAAGCGCAGCGCCAGCAAAGTTTGGGCGAAGGTGCAGCAGGTTGGCAAGCGTTATCGGCTTCGTTTATGGTGGGGCAATTCAACTCAGCCTACAACAAAGACAACAACCTTACCCTTAGTCAATCAATCCCTTACAACGGGGCCTTGCATTTGCAAAAACAATTGGGAAGTGTCAGTAGCCAAATGTCTGAACAAGATCTAGCCATACTCAAAAAAGATTTCAAGCGCGCTTTGGATGAACAACTCGAGCACATTCGACTCCTTCAAGCGCAACTACGCCTCGCCAAGACACAAGATTCTCTGTATGGAGTCCTCGATGAAAAGATGCAGTTGCGGGTTTCGCTCGGCGATGCAGCAAAAATGGATCAAGTGCTGGTGCATTCCAAATACATGCGCGCCAATGCCATGCTACAGCAACATACTCAGGTGTTGCAAAATGCTTGGCTGGCCCTGCACGCATTGCTAGCATATAACGGTCCTGCATTTGCGCTGGCTCAGCCCGAGGCAATAGACTTACTCAAACTACCCGTTTATGAAGCCGGTGCTGTACATCCGAGTTTGCTGCGTTACGACATACAAAAGCAGCAGTTGGAGCTTCAAAATGAACTCAATCGCGCCCAACAATTGCCTCAACTTGGTTTGGGCTATTTCAATCAATCTTTGGTTGGTATCCAAAATATCAACGGAAGCGATCAGTACTTTGGCCCCAATAAGCGCTTTCAAGGCGCCATGCTCCAAACGCAAATTCCCATTGATTTTCGCGCCTACAAAGCCCGAACAGCCTCGTTTGAACTTGCACTTACCCAAAATGAGTTGCGCAAGAGCCAACAAGCCACTGCCTTGAACACCCAAAAAAATCAAATCTTTGGGCAACTCACGCAGCGCATTGAAACCTATCAAATGGTAGCAGCACCTATAGAGTCTGAACTCGCTCAACTCCAGGCCGATGCCGAATTGCAACTGACCAGCGGCCAAATCTCCTTGGTCGAATTTATCCAATTACAAGATTACCAAATTGCCCTGCAAGGAGAGCTTTTAGAATGGCAACACCAAATCAAATTGTTACACATTTCCTATGAATGGATTCAAAAATAACAACCTATGAAAACATCTTTTTTTCTGCTCAAAAGCATATTGGTCCTCTTCTTGTTTTCTTGTTCCTCTGCCGATAAAGAAGTCAACGCAGCAAAAGAAACCAAAGTCAATAAGCAGCTCCAGCTGAGTCCCAAACAACTCCAAACGCTCGGTGTCGAACTCGGAACCTTGCAACAAATCAATATGGGCCTGAGTGTTTTTGCCAATGGCGTCATTGACGTACCGCCTCAAAATAAATCCTACATTGCCATGCCCTTTGGTGGTTACATCAAAAAGATCAATGTGCTCGACGGTATGCAAGTACAAAAAGGGCAAATTCTAATGGTGGTAGAACACCCAGAAGTCATTCAGTTGCAACAAGAGTACTTAGAAGTGCAAGGTCAGGCGGAATACCTCGCTGCCGACTACGAGCGCCAAAAGGAACTTTACGCAAAAGAAGCCGGCTCGGCCAAGAGCTACCAACAAGCCAAAAGTGCCTACATGGTGAATAAAGCCAAATTAAGTGGTTTGGCAATGAAATTAGAGATGGCCAATGTCAATATGAACACGCTTCGCAATGGTCAGATAGAACGCACCCAAAATATCCGTTCACCATTTGCAGGCGTGATTACCAAAGTAACTGCTAACGTTGGTGCTTTTGCTGAGCCCAAAGACAATTTGCTAGAAATCATTGACTTAAAGCATGCGCATGCCGAACTCACGGTTTATGAAAAGTATTTGTCCTTTTTACAAAAAGAGCAAACGGTTAAATTGCAGTTTGTGGATATGCACAGCAGCGCAACGGCTAAAATTTATTTGATTGGTAGAGAGATCAGTACCGAACGCACCGTTAAAGTGCATTGTCATTTTGACAAACTCCCGGCAGACATCACGCCAGGTTCTTATTTGAAAGCAGAAATTCGCGCCGAGGATCAGAACCAATTTACCTTACCAGAGGAGGCTGTGGTGCAGCAAAATGGAAAAGATATTGTATTTATTGAAAAAGAGGGCAACTTTTTAACAGTCGAAATCGACATACTCATGACCCAAGACGGCAGAGTCGCTATCACAAGTAAGCAACTTGCTTTACTTAAGCGCTCGTCCATCGTCGTAAAAGGCGCATACGAGTTATTAGCCATTTTAAACAAAGAAGCATAACACCCTTTCATCATTTATTGAATTTTACAAAAAACAACAACATGAAATCTCTACACATCATCAACCGCATCGTTTTCATTGGCTTTATTTCAAGTACGCTCGTTTTGGGTTCGTGTAAAAAATATTGGGCCTGCAAGGAAGAAAACATCAGTTCTGCTGGTTCGAATAAGTCGCACAACAAAGGCCAAAATTGCATGCAATGCCATACCTCAACCGGAGAAGGCGAGGGCTGCTTTAATGTTGCTGGTACGCTTTATAAAGCGGATTTACAAACTGGCCAAACAGGTGGAACCGTTGAGTTATACACCGAGCCTAATGGCGCAGGCACACTTAAATACACCATTGCCATCGATGGCAAAGGAAATTTCTATACAACTGCCAATGTCGACTACACTGGTTTGTATCCTAAAGTAACAAGCCCTTCTGGTGCAAGTATCTTTATGGGGACGCCATTGAGCAGCGGAGCTTGTAATACATGTCACGGGTCTAGCTCAAGTAAGTTAGGTCTTGATTGATCAATAGAATTGGTTTATTCCACTTTTTTAAAAGCTCAATTTGTCTTGGCAAATTGAGCTTTTTTTTCTTCAAAAAGTTCGATGAAAGCTGCTTCGTCTTGAGGCGATATCAGGAGTTCGTCGTATTTGTTGTAATGTACTACAATGCACTTCCATGCAGTGCTCATTTTCCAGCCGGCATATAAACCGCTGGCAGGTACTACTTTATGGAAGGTATTGTAATAGATTCTTTTTTTAAAGCCCATACTCTGACAAAGCAGGTGGTCTTCTAAAAAGGTGTAGCGCGTGGTGGCGGGCAAGATCCAAACGATGAAGATTGATAGCAGTACCCATACGAGTGCAAGTCCATAAAAGGCATCTGGTTTGCGCTCGGTCATGAAAATGAGTAGACTCACCCCGGTATAAACCGCGAAAACAAAGCCGATAATGGCCCATCTGAAACCATCTTTTTTGGCTTTAAAAACCATTCTCCTTTCTTTTTACCAAGCAAAAAGTGGTTTGTCGCTCATGAGTGCATTGACTTCTTTTTTAACTTCTGCCAGTACTGCTTCGTTTGAAGCATTCATGAGAACGCGGTCTAGAAGCGCAACAATTTGTGGAATTTCAGCTTCTGTAACACCACGAGAAGTAAGCGCTGGCGTACCAATGCGAATGCCTGATGTAACAAACGGAGACTCTGTATCGAAAGGAACCATGTTTTTGTTGACGGTGATGTCTGCCAAAACAAGTGCGTTTTCGGCGTCTTTACCCGTAATGCCTTTGGAGCGTAAGTCGAGGAGCATGCTGTGGTTGTCGGTGCCGCCAGATACAATGTTGTAGCCAAGCTTGACTAATTCAGCTGCGAATACTGCAGCGTTCTTTTGAACTTGCTGCATGTATGTTTTGTAAGACGGGTCGAGGGCTTCGCCAAACGCGACAGCTTTGGCCGCAATGACGTGCTCGAGCGGCCCACCTTGTATACCTGGGAACACCGCTGCGTCGAGTAAGGCACCCATTGATTTGAGATTGCCGTTGTTCCAACGCAAGCCAAATGGATTTTCAAAGTTATGGCGCATCATGATGATACCACCTCTTGGTCCGCGCAAGGTTTTGTGCGTAGTAGACGTGATGATATGGCAATGTTCGAGTGGGTCGTTGAGTAAGCCCGCTGCAATGAGGCCTGCAGGGTGGGAGATATCGGCCAAAACCAAAGCGCCAATTTCGTCGGCAACCTTGCGGATGCGCGCGTAATCCCAATCGCGGGAGTAAGCTGAGGCGCCGCAGATGATCATTTTTGGACGTTCGCGTTTGGCTGTTTCTTCCATGACATCGTAGTCCACCAAGCCGGTTTCTTTGTGCACGCCATAGAAAAATGGTTTGTATAGTTTTCCTGAGAAATTGACTGGTGAACCATGAGTAAGGTGCCCTCCGTGTGAGAGGTCAAAACCTAGGATTTTATCGCCTGGTTGCAAACAAGCCAGAAAAACAGCTGCATTGGCTTGCGCACCAGAATGTGGTTGTACATTGGCCCAAGTGGCACCAAAAAGTTGACACAAGCGGTCAATAGCCAATTGCTCGACTTGATCTACGATTTCGCAACCGCCATAGTAACGTTTGCCTGGTAAACCTTCGGCATATTTGTTGGTGAGTACAGAGCCCATGGCTTGCATCACTTGGTCGCTGACAAAATTTTCAGATGCAATGAGTTCAATACCGTGTAATTGGCGTTGTTTTTCTGCTTCAATGAGCTTAAAAATGGCTTGGTCTTTCATGGTGTCAATTTAGTGTTGCAAATATCGGAAGAATGCTAAAATAAGCGTCGAATTTCAAATAAAGAATGTGTAAAATCTGCTGCTGCTTCATTGTAAATACCAGCTTCGGTGAGTTTGTCTAGGCGCACTTGGCCCGAAGCGTGTAATATTTGGTCGTCAGGGCCAACAATACCCACATGATGGATGCGGCCTGCAGCATTTTTAAAAAAAGCTAAATCTAGTTTTTGGCGGTCTTGAAAATCCAAGGCTGTTCCTATTTCTGCTTGCTGATATGCATCACGCGGTAAATTGAGGTCGAGTTGGCGATACACATTTTGCACCAAACCGGAGCAATCAATACCATATATAGATTTTCCTCCCCACAAGTAAGGTGTATTCAAAAAAGCAAGGGCGTAGTTCCAAATGTCGGTTTTTTGTTGGGTAGTTTGATAGCTGTAGTCGTAATTGCCAATTTTAAAATGAGAAAGACCTCCAATAAGTGCTCCGCCGCTTAAAAACTGCGTTCCCATTGGTCCTGTGATTTCAATGAAAGGCTGATTGGAAAAAGAATAGGTATCCATCCAGCGCTTGAGTTCTTTCTCCGTGAGAGCGAGCACTTGTTTGTGGTCTATGTAGCCTTCGTAACCGTCTAGCAAGCTGCGCACCTTCAGCCAAGGTTTGTCTGCATGCAATACTTCGACGGGTTCTCCAAACAAGAGTTGTGAAGTTTGTTCGGCGCTATCTTTAGGTTGCTCTCTTACAGGGATGACCGATAACGCACAAAAAGCATAGCGCTGTTGGGGCTCAATCCATTTGATTTTCTCACTCATTGCGTCAAATTTAGCATTTTCAAGGCGATATTTGACTAATTTTAGACCATGATTCAAGGTCGTAAACCACAAATACTCATCACCAACGACGACGGCATAAGCGCAAAAGGTATTGCAGCCTTAATTGAAGCCGCCCGACCTTTTGGCGATTTACATGTGCTCGCCCCAGACAAACCGCAATCTGGTATGGGACACGCCATCACCCTTCACGACCCCATCCGTCTTTCTAAAAGTGCGCTTTACCCTGGCATAGAAGCCTATGCTTGTAGTGGTACACCCGTCGATTGCGTCAAACTTGGCATTTTCGAACTGCTCGGCGCCAAACCCGACCTCATTTTATCAGGGGTCAATCACGGAGAAAACTCCTCCACCAATGTGCTTTACTCCGGCACCATGTCTGCAGCCATTGAAGGGGCCATGGAAGGCATTCCTTCTTTCGGATTTTCCTTAGCCGATTACGCTCCAGATGCCGATTTCAGTGCAAGCCAACATTATATCGAAGTTTTGCTGCGCCAATTTTTTGAAAAAGGGTTTCAAGCGGGCATCTGCCTCAATGTAAATATTCCAAAGTTGCCGCTTTCCGACATCCAAGGTATTCAGTTTTGCAAACAAGCCCATGCCTATTGGGCAGACCGCTTCGAGAAACGCCAAGATCAATACGGTCGAGACTACTTCTGGCTCACTGGCGAATTCGCCGACCTCGACCAACGCCCAGACACCGACCTCCATGCCCTCAAGGCAGGCTTCGTCAGCGTTGTGCCCACACATTTTGACCTCACAGCCTATGCGCACCTCAATCACTTTAAATCATGGGAACAATAAAAAGTAATTTCAATTCTTCTTTTTTTATCGGTTTGGCAATCGGAGTACTATCTCCTCTTGTACTTTTACCGATCATCGTTTTTATCCTCTCACAGTCTTACGGGCAAAGCTTTTCTTATTTGTGGAACCAAACGCTTCATTTTCAAGATTTCATGAGTCGTTATCTCTCGCTTGGACTAATAGGAAACCTTGCTTGGTTTTATTTCTTTTTGAATAGAGAGCGCTATTTCCATACCCGTGGCATCATATTTGGCATGCTACTATATGCGCCCTACATGATTTACGTGAACCTCGAGCGCCTATTTTAATTGAGTCAGTTGGAACAAAATCAACTTGTATATATCGTTTGTGGTGAAGCTTCCGGCGACCTCCATGCAGCAAATTTAGTAGCCGCCTGGAAAAAAATCAACCCGCAACTTCGATTCAAAGGGTGGGGCGGCGACCGCTTAGCAGCACAAGGGGTTTCACTCGAGCAGCACATCAGCGCGATGAGTTTCATGGGTTTCTTGGAAGTACTGTTCAACATCAGAACAATTAATGCGCAGTTCAAACAACTCAAAGCATCTTTGCTTGCCCAAAAGCCCGATGTATTGGTTTTGGTAGACTACCCAGGTTTCAATTTAAGAATGGCGAGGTGGGCCCATGAGCACGGCATCAAGGTACTTTATTACATTTCACCAACGGTTTGGGCATGGAAACAAAATAGAGTCTATACCATTCAAAAATACGTCACCAAACTTTATTGTATTTTACCCTTTGAACCTGAGTTCTATGATCGTTTTGGCCTAGACGTTGCCTATTTTGGCCATCCGCTCAAGGATGAAATAGAACATTATCAAGCCATCCATAACACGACTACCACATTTAGCAAGCCTGTGCTCGCTTTGTTGCCCGGTTCGAGGCCACAAGAATTGAAAAAAAAGCTACCAATCATGTTAGCTGCCGCTGCAGCGTTTCGAGAAAGCCACCAAATTGCGGTGGCCTGCGCAGCAAGTATACCATTGGATGTCTATGAAACCTATTGCGAAGGTTATGACGTTCATTTGAGTATAGGGCATACCTACGATCTTTTGGCTGTTGCCGAGCTCGCTTTAGTTACGTCAGGTACTGCAACTTTAGAAACTGCACTTTTTAATGTCCCTCAGGTTGTATGTTACAAAGGATCGGCAGTTTCAATTTGGTTGGCAAAAAAACTAGTCAAGATCCAATACATTTCTTTGGTCAACCTGATTTTACAGCAAAACGCCGTTTGCGAGCTCATTCAAGAAGCTTGTACGGTTGCCAATATGCAAGCAGAATTACAAAAACTTTTGCCAGGCGAGCTTCAAAGGCAAGCTCAATTGACGCTTTATGCCGAATTACAAACACTTTTGCAACAATCGGGCGTAAGTGACCGTATTGCCCATTCCATGAATACCTACTTGCCGTCGTGAAAATATTCTTCGTTGTTTTCATCTTCCTGCTTTTTACCAGCGCTAACGCTCAAAAATTGAGGGTAGGTTTGTTCTCGGGCTCAAGTGTCAAGGAGTTTCAGTTTTCGGTAGGAAGCGGTTCTTATTTATTGTATGCCGTTCTGCCCGATGGCAGTATCCATTCTTCAAAGCTCAATCCTTTGTCTCAAGGCAAATTCAAAGTGAGTGGCACCATGATCCAATACTATCAGGGGGGTACATATCGTTTTCAAGCCACCCAATTTGAGTTGCTGCAGTTGGCCCACGAAGATTTTTGCAGTTGGTCGGTGCCAGCCCTTTCTAGTAAAACTCGGGCTTATGAAGGTGATTTTGAAATCCGTGTCACTAAAACCAATCTGCAGTTGGTCAACCTGATTGAACTCGAAACCTATTTAGAAGGTGTGGTGGCTTGTGAAGGCGGTCCTGGGCATCAAAAAGCCTACTACCAAGCACAAGCCGTTATATCCAGAACTTATGCGCTCAATAATTTAAAGCGTCACCAAAAAGAAGGTTATGAACTTTGTGAGCGCACGCATTGCCAATCCTATTTACACAAGCGCACTGGCTCTGCACTTATTGACACCGCTGTTTTTCAGACTAAATCTGTAGTTTTACTCGATCAATCAGGGCAATATTTTCCTACTTTTTTTCATGCCAATTGTGGCGGCCAAACCTGCGAACCTCAAGACGTCTGGAACGAGCCCATTGGTGGCCTTTCGTCATTTAGAGATACCTTCTGTGTGCACACCCAACAAGCCACTTGGGTCAAGAGCATTCCGCTGCAGACCTGGAATTCCTTTCTCGCTAAAAACTATAATTTCCCCTTGACCGATTCGATGAGTGTTGCCCTGATGCAGGAATTCAGACAGCCGGTGCGCAGCGCATTTTATTTGCATCCGGTATATGGCATTCCATTGAGGGATTTGCGCGATCAATTCAAGCTGAAGTCTACCTTTTTTGACGCTGTTGTAGTTGGTCAAGAAGTTGTTCTATACGGAAAAGGTTTCGGACATGGGGTGGGCCTGTGTCAGGAGGGGGCCATGCAAATGGCTAAGAAAGGTTATACTTAC
>CANHBA010000047.1 GCA_947458985.1 Flavobacteriales bacterium | reverse complement strand
TAGTTTTGACATGTGGTTGCAGGAAGCGCACTAAATACGACATCGCAAAAGCAGGGTCTTGGATATCGGCGCAGCCTTTAATAATGACACGCTGATCTTCTAACGCAGCGACATCAATGCCGCAAATTTCTTCTGAAATCAAGGCTTTGGCCAGCTCTAATTCGGAACCCACTTGGCTGTACACGTTTTCTTTTTGAAGTGCAGAAGATACGAGCATAAACGCCCAAGTTGGGATAATCGCATCGGTACTGCAATGGATAAAGACCGCTTTGCCTGCATATTGCGCCCAATTGTGGTTCTTGATCCAGTCGCGGAAATCCTTTTCTTTCAAGACAAACCCTTGCCAAAGTTGCTCGGAGAGGTCTAGGCCTATGAGTGCTAACTTCGGTTTGTAGGTGGCGAGGTCGAGCTGTACCAGGCCGCTTTCCTTGACTTTATTTCGGATTTCTTCCACGCTTTAAAGTTAGTCGTTCTTTTTGTAATCGTAAACAACAATTGTGGGTGCTTGTTCGCTTTGTTGGTTTGCTTCAGCAGCTTTTGCCGCCTCTTCAGCGGCTCTTTGTGCCAATTCTGCCTCGATGGCGCGTTGGAGGTCGCCTTCGAAGTCTGGCGGTTCTATGCCGAGTTCTTTTTCGATTTCATATTGGTACTTTGGTCTTTGTGGCCCTTGTTTTCTGTAGACAAACGCTAAAATAACACCTATCACCAGCCCTGAAAGATGCCCTTGCCAAGATACCCGCGGCTGTGTCGGGAAAATACCCCAAATCATGGAGCCGTAAAGAAAAACAATGAATAATGAGAGCGCTTGAAGCGGTAGGTACTTGCGCAACACGCCAGATGTGAAAAGAAAACCAGTAAGCGCATAAATAACGCCACTCATTCCAATGTGTATGGCACCGTTGCTTCCGCCAATGAACCACAAGAGCGTACCGGTAAAGAACCACGACATGATAAAAACGCGCCACGCAATTTCTTTGTAGGATTGAAAAAGCAACGTGAGTAGCAAAAAGGTCGGAAGACTATTGTTGAGGATGTGTTTGATGTCGTTGTGGGCGTGGATCCAGGGCATCAGGACAATGCCGCGCAGGCCTTTGATATATTGTGCCTGCAAACCGTAGCGCTGAAAATCAATAGGAAAGAGGAAGTCGGCCCAATAGACCAACCACATGATGATCAGTACTATAAGAGCTGGCAAAGCAGCTGCGCGCAGTTGTTGATTGGCTGTGGTCCTTGTTTGCATCTGGCCCCAGTTGGACAAGATTTATGCCATGCTAGATGAGCTGCCAATGTGGCATGTTAGAGCTCTAACGAAAGTTTTAATTGTCCACCAAGCCCAACTTGAATGATGCGCATTAGGGTAGATAAACGGATGTCTGATGCGTTGTTTTCAATTCTGGAGATATATGACTTATTGGTTCCGCATTTAAGCGCCAATTCTTCCTGCGTTAGACCTTGTTTTTTTCTTGCTTCCTCAATCAATACGCCGATTTTAAAGGCCTCAAATTGTTGCTGCCATTCGGTTCTCTGTGGCGAACCAAGCGGACCATACTTTTCATCGAGCAATTGACTAAAGGTGGTAATGTTGTTATTTTTCATGATGATATTCTTTCATTATGCTTAACGCCTTATGGATTTCTGTTCTACTCAGTTTGTTGTTCTTTTTTTGATAGGCATTTCCAATGACAATAAGATTTCCTACATCAAAAAAGCTGAAAATCCGTTAAATATTTCCTTCAACCTCAACTCTAATCTCGAACAAGCCTTTGGTTGACTCAACGTGTTTAAAATATTGTATGGGAATCCTATCTAATTCGCTGATTAATTGGAGTGTCCATTCAATTTTTAATTGAACTACTTTTGGAACAGCCTCATAAAAGTCGAGAAAATAATGTTTGAAAAATAAAATTTGCCTTCCCTGTATCAAAGTTAACTATTTAGACAACATTAAAAAATATCTGGAGATAATTTTCAAAGTTAAAAAGCAGTTAATTATTTACATTCAGGGCATTTACGGATTAAATATTGATTTTCATTAGCCTTTTAATTCCCTAAACCACCCTAAACATCGCCGTAATATTCCCAGTGTCTGCTGAGATATACGCACTCGTCTCAAAAGGAAAGGCAATGCTCACAAAGCCACAGGTTTTGAGTAAATGTCGGGGGCGAGCGAGGGTCAGGGCTAGTTCGCTCAAGCCTTCGTTGTGGCCCACAACTAAAATTTCATCTGGGGTTTGGAGTGCACAAATTTCGCTGAGAATTTCTTGTTTGGAGGCCAAATAGAGTTCATCTATGAAACGGATACTTGCCGAAGGCCACAAATCTTGTAATTCGGCGAGTGTCTGGCGGGTGCGCATGGCGCTTGAGCACAAAATGTGTTTGGGTTGGATCGGGTGCTGAGCTAAGAAGAGCTTGAGTTCGGCAATTTGCGCGTAGCCGCGGGGCAAAAGTTCGCGGTCGTAATCTAGACTTGTTGGTGAACTTTGGTTGGTTTTGGCGTGTCTGAGGAGGTGGAGTTTCATGTTACTTCAATTTTTGAATTTTCTCACTAACTATTTTTGAATACAAATTCGCCCCCTCACACGTCATGTGATGAGAGTCGTAGAAATGACGTGGGTTATTGAATTGTTTGATATGGATGATCGGGTATTTTCTATATATGGTGGGTAGAAGGAAAGACTCCTCTAAACTTGGCGCAATGTTTAAGATCAGGCGGGCGCCGTTTGCGTGACAAAGCTTCGCGATTTGCTGCAGTTCGGGGATTTCAGGTATTTTTTTGGCATTTTGGACTTCGTTATAGTACTGAAGCGCAGGCTGGTTGCTGCACACAAATCCTTTTTTCAGATAGGTGCCGTTTGTGCTGTCATGAATAATGTAGGTGGGGCAGGGCAGTATTTTTTTGGTGTAAAAATAGCCGTAGCGCAGCCAAAGTTTGGTGTTGGGATAGCGCCACAACAGTTTTGTTTTCTGCCACCAATTGAGCTCAGAATTATAGATGAGGTCAAAAGCTGCTTCTAAGCCGTTGTGCCTGGCAATTGGGCCATAGATATCGAGTAGTACGTAGTCTAGTTTGGTACGGGCAAAGGCCTGCTGGAGCAAAAAATAACTCATGTTGGGGCTTTGGTTGCTGCTGCCGTAATTGAACCAATTGATAGGGGTTTGGTCACTTAGTAAGTGCGGATTCAAGTTGCGGTAGGCAGTGGAACTCCCGATAATGAGCCCTTTTGGTTGCAGCGCTTTTTGATCGGCCCAATGCTCAAATTCATTGACGCGTTCTAGGCTGCTGCCCCAGTGGGTGCGGTGTCCGAAGTATTTGTATTCGTATTGAAGTGTCCAGTTGGTAGACAACGCAATGAGTGCTAAAACAAGCCAGATACAACTCAAGAAGAGCAGCAAAAAGCGCAATAGTTTAAGAGTGAACCTGCGCATCAGAACTGAAAATAAATAAAAGATTGTTCTCCATCCATTTTGAATAGAATTGCGAAAGCCATGCTCATATAGATGGCGTAACGCAATAAGCGATTGGACGGAACCTTAAGGCTGCGCTCGTTTCTGCGCAAATACCAGTCGATGAGCAGTAAAATCGAAATTAAAAAGAGGATATAATTGGGTTTGATGGTGCTTGAATTGCCCCAATTAAGGAAAATACTTTGGATAAAACTAGTAGCGTTGTTGAGGGTGTCGGCCCTGAAGAAAATCCAGGCGAAGGTGACAAAAGCAAAGGTGCCGAGCATGAGAAAAAGTTCTTTAACAGATGGAAATCTGGAATCTCGAGCGACTATTTCTTGGCTATATTTTCTGTTGCGTTTGGTGAGGAGCAAGGGCAAGAACCCACAAGCGTGCAGGAAACCCCAAATGATGAAGTTCCAGCTTGCACCATGCCAAAAGCCACTCACTAAAAAGATGATAAATGTGTTGCGAACCGCTTTGGTAAGCCCCACTTTGGAGCCGCCCAAGGGAATGTAGAGGTAGTCCTTGAACCACGAGGAGAGCGAGATGTGCCAACGGCGCCAAAATTCGGCGATATCGCGAGAGAAATATGGGAAGCGAAAATTACTGAGCAGTTCAAAGCCGAAGAGTTTGGCAGTGCCGAGTGCGATGTCTGAATAGCCCGAAAAGTCGCCGTAAATCTGAAAAGAAAAACCAATTGCAGCCAAAATAAGCGTAGCGCTGTTGTAGTCGGCATACGAAGTAAAGACTGGGTCGATGAGTTGGGCAATGCCATCGGCAATGACTACCTTTTTGAAGAGCCCCCAGAGGATCAGGCGCAGGCCATCAAGCGCTTGTGTGTAGCGAAAGGTTCGTGCTTTTTGTACTTGTGGCAATAAGTGGCTGGCACGTTCGATAGGCCCAGCAACTAAAAGAGGGAAGAAACTGACAAAAACGGCATAATCTACAAAATTGCGAACCGGTTTTTGCTGTGCACGGTAGATGTCAAACACATACGACATGCCGTGGAAGGTGTAAAAAGAGATGCCGATAGGAAGTGCGATTTTGAGCAAGGTGGGGTTGCTGTGAATACCGAGTAATTCAAATCCTTGCTGGAATTGAACTGCGAAGAAATTATAGTATTTGAACACCCCAAGAATACCAAGGTTGTTGATGATGCTCAGCCAAAGAAATAATTTGGCTTTTTTTCGGTCGCTAGAAGCCACTCCGAAGCCATAAGCGTAATCCAGGATGGTACTGAGCAGTAAAAGCCCTGTAAAAGCCCAACTCCACCAGCCGTAAAAGAAATAGCTCGCTACTAGAATGAGGAGGTTTTGTGCGCGCAACTTTTGTTGTAAAACGAACCAATAAAGTACGAAAACAACAGGGAGAAAAAGGAAAAATTCAAATGAATTAAAAAGCATTGCGCTTCAAAAATAGCAATTATAAACTCGGATTGAGTAAGCGGAGTTTTTCGATGGCGTTGTAAATGGGTGCGTCGAGGTGTTTTTCGATCATGAGCAGGTGCTCCATGCGGTGGCAGTCTGAGCCAAGGAAGTCTACGAGGCCTTTTTTGATGAGTTCTTCGGCCATTTTTTTAACGCCTGGGCCGTAATGTCCGGTTAGTGAGCCTAAATTGACTTGTATTTTGATGTTGCGTGCGCGCAATTCCTCAACCTTTTCAAAATTACCATGGTAGTAAGGGTAGCGTTCAAAATGAGCAAGTATTGGTACATAACCGGCTACTTGAAGGTCGAAAAGTGCTTGACCTTCGTATTGGCTTGGGCTGAGCATACCGAACTCCATCAAAACATAATTTTGACCAAAACTCAGGATGTTTTTTGCCTTGATTTTCGGCAAAAGGCTTTCGTCGCAGTAGTATTCAGCGGCCGCTTCGATTTCTATAGGAATGTTCAGTGCTTTGAGTTCTTTTTGCACCTCTGCCAAACCGTTCAGGATGATTTCGGGTGTATTCGGATGCACCTCACCAAGGATGTGCGGGGTTGTCACCACCTTGCGGTAGCCCAATTGGGCAAATTTGTTGAGCATGGCAATGCTGTGATCCATCGTAGGGGCGCCGTCGTCGATTCCTGGTATGAGGTGCGAGTGCATATCTACGCCTAGTTTCGATAAATCGAAGGGCGTTTTGCGCTTTCGGGGTCCGAAAATGGATTGTAGGATGCTCATTTACCTCCCAATATACATCTTTTCGTAATATTCTTGATACGCACCGCTGGTTACTTTTGAAACCCAGTCTTGGTTGGCGAGGTACCAATCGATGGTTTTGGATAGGCCTTCTTCGAAGGTAACGGAGGGTTGCCAGCCGATTTCGGTAGAGAGTTTGCACGCGTCGATGGCGTAGCGTTTGTCGTGGCCGGCGCGGTCGGTAACGTAGGTGATGAGCTCAGCTGAGGTGCCTGCTGTGCGGCCGAGTTTGTCGTCCATGCAGCGGCAAAGGTAATGCACGAGCTCGAGGTTGGTCCATTCGTTGAGGCCACCCACGTTGTAAGATTCGCCGATGCGTCCGTTGTGGAAAATAGCGTCGATAGCGCTGGCGTGGTCTTCTACCCAAAGCCAGTCGCGGATGTTGTCGCCTTTGCCGTAAATAGGTAAGGGCTTGTTTTCGATGATATTATGGATCATCAAAGGAATGAGTTTTTCCGGAAAATGGTGCGAGCCGTAGTTGTTAGAGCAGTTGCTCATCTTGATGGGCAAGCCGTAGGTATGGTAGTAGGCACGCACGAAGTGATCCGACGATGCTTTAGAAGCTGAGTAGGGGCTGCGTGGGTCGTAAGCTGTGCTTTCTTCGAAGAGACCGGTGTCGCCGAGGCTGCCGTAAACTTCGTCGGTGGAGACATGATGGAATACATGGTTGGTTTCGTTGCCCCAGGAGGCGCGTGCGGCTTGTAAGAGCTGGACAGTACCCACAACGTTGGTCATGACAAATTCCATTGGCCCCTCAATGGAGCGGTCTACGTGGCTTTCTGCGGCCAAGTGAATGACGTCAGTAATTTGGTGTGCGTCAAAAATGCGTTGTAAGGCGGCGGCGTCGCATATATCTGCGCGTTCAAAACGGTAATTAGGCGCTGCAGCTACATCGTTGAGGTTCTCGAGGTTGCCAGCGTAAGTAAGTTTGTCAAGATTGACAATCAGGTAGTTGGGGTAGTTTCGAACCAAGCGTCTGACGACATGAGAACCAATGAATCCTGCTCCGCCGGTAACAAGTATGTGTTTAGAAAAGTTCATCTTACAACGACCAATAGGTTAAATCTTGAATCTGATTGCGGTAAATGCCTTTGACATCCACAAAAATACCTTTGCCATCTTTGAGTATGGTTTTGAAATACGCTTCGTCTAGAGCCATGTATTCGCGGTGATTTACAGCGAGAATGATGGCGTCGTAGTCTGAACGAAGGTTGGTGGTGAGGCCCACGCCGTATTCGTGTTCCATTTCGGAGGAGTCGGCATGCGGATCAATGACATCCACGTTAATTTGAAAAGATTTGAGCTCAGAAATGACGTCAATTACTTTTGAATTGCGGATATCCGAGACGTTTTCTTTGAACGTAGCGCCCATGACCAATACATGAGCGTCTTGAATGATTTTTCCTTGGGCAATGATTTTTTTGGCAGTTTGCTTGCCAATATAAAAGCCCATGGAATCATTGACATAACGCCCAGAGTTGATGACTTTAGAGTGGTAACCCACCTGCATGGCTTTGTGCACGAGGTAGTAAGGGTCAACACCGATACAATGGCCACCTACCAAGCCTGGGTAAAACTTCAAGAAGTTCCATTTGGTACCGGCTGCCTCAAGTACGTCAAACGTATTGATTCCTAGCTTGTTAAAGATAATGGAGAGTTCGTTCACCAATGAAATATTGACGTCGCGTTGGGTGTTCTCAACAATTTTAGCAGCTTCAGCTACCTTAATGCTGGTTGCGCGGTGCACACCTGCTGCAACCACTAATTCGTAGGTTTGGGCAATTTGATCTAATGATTCTTCGCAACAGCCCGATACAATTTTGATCACGTTTTGAAGGGTGTGTTCTTTGTCTCCTGGATTGATGCGCTCTGGCGAATAACCAACCTTAAAATCAGTTCTGAACTGCAGGCCAGAAGCTTCTTCTAGGATCGGAATACAGTCTTCTTCGGTGCAACCAGGATAAACTGTCGATTCAAAAACAACGTAGTCGCCTTTTTTGAGCGCCAGACCCACTGTGCGGCTCGCGCCGAGTAGAGGTTTGAGGTCGGGGAGGTTGGTGTCGTCTATTGGCGTAGGAACGGCCACAATAAAGAAGGTGGCTTCTTTGAGGTCTTCGATATTGGAAGTGAAGGTGATGTCGCGGTTTTCAAAATCCGCAGCACTGAGCTCGCGGCTTGGGTCTTCACCTCGTTGCATTTGGGCAATACGCCCCGCATTGATGTCAAAACCAATGACTTTGATGCGCTTGGCAAACTCGAGCGCAATGGGTAAGCCAACATAGCCCAAACCAATGACGGCAAGCTTGGTGTTTTTATCGATGAGGTCTTGGTAAATCATTTAGAGAAGCTGTATTAATGTGAAAATTGCACGTCGCGCACCGCGTAAATGCGTTCAATGATGTCTACTACTTTCATGCCTTCAAGGGCATTGGTAGTTGGGGCTGTGCGGCCGTTTAGGGTGTCTATAACGTTAGAAATGACGTAGTTGTGATTGGCAGCAGAGCCTTTATAAGGGCCGTAGTCATTGCCTGGATTGGTTGGAGCGAGCTCAGGCATTTCGTAGCCCGTAATGTTGCACACCTCTACTTCATTCATGTATTGCCCACCAATTTTGACTGAGCCATTTTGCCCAATAATGGTCATGCTCGATTCTAGGTTTTGGTTGGCTACAGAAGTCGAATAGTTGAGGCTGCCCATGCCGCCATTGACAAAATCGAAGCTCACAAAGCCGGAATCTTCGAAATCAGTGTAGTCTTTGTGGTTGAAATCGGCAAATTTGCCTTGGATGTTTTGGATGTCGCCAAAAAGCCAGTACATGATGTCGATAAAGTGGCTAAATTGGGTAAAAAGCGTACCGCCGTCCAAATCTTTGGTGCCTTTCCAGCCGCCTGCTTTGTAGTAGCGTTCGTCGCGGTTCCAGTAGCAGTTGAGCTGCACCATATAGATGTCGCCGAGCACTTTGCGGTCGATGAGGTCTTTGATCCAAACGGATGGTGGCGAATAGCGGTTTTGCATGACGCAAAATACTTGTCGAGAAACTTGTAAGGCTTTATAGATAAGCGCTTCACAACTTTTGGTGGTGAGGCCCATTGGTTTTTCACAAACCACGTGTTTTTTGGCTTCGAGTGCTTTGAGTGCTTGGTCGGCATGTAGGCCATTGGGCGTACACACATTAACAACGTCGAACGCAAGGTCGCTTGCCAGCAAATCATTGATATCGTTAAAAAACGGAACGCCAAAGTCTAGCGCGCCGCAAGCTTCAGCACCGCGTGGATCAACTAAAGCAACGAGTTCACCTTCTGCATCGCGGCGGATCATTTCGGCGTGGCGCTTGCCGATATGCCCGGCGCCAACTACGGCAAATTTAATTTTACTCATGTATTCTGTTTACTAATCCGTTTGATAATTGGTATTGTTGACCGCTTTCGGGGCAAGTGGCGCGCCCGTCGGTGTCAAATTGCAGGCGATGGCCGTATTCAGACATCCAACCCATTTGGCGGGCGGGGTTGCCCACTACCAGTGCGTAAGCAGGTACGTGTTTGGTGACTACTGCGCCGGCGCCAATAAAGGCAAAAGCACCGATGTCGTGGCCGCAAACGATGGTAGCGTTGGCGCCAATGCTGGCTCCTTGGCCCACATGCGTGCGCAAATAGCTATCGCGTCGGTTCACGGCGCTTCTTGGGTTAATGACATTGGTAAATACCATTGAGGGGCCCAAAAAGACGTCGTCGGCGCACACTACACCCGTGTAAATACTGACGTTGTTTTGCACTTTGACGTTATTGCCGAGCACAACTTCTGGAGAAATCACGACATTTTGACCAATGTTGCAACCCTTTCCGAGGGTGCAACCGGGCATTAAATGCGAGAAATGCCAGATTTTACTGCCTTCGCCAATTTGGCAACCGGCATCAATGACAGCAGTTTCGTGGGCAAAATAGCTCATTATTTAGTGATGTATTGGTCAAAATTGTTGTGGTCGGTTTGGCGCAATTCTTCTTCAGAAAGGCTCTTGAAGTAAGCGTATGTGCGTTTTAAGCCTTCTTTGCGGTCCACTTGTGGTTCCCAACCGAGTAAAGCGCGTGCTTTGCTGATTTCAGGCTGGCGTTGTTTGGGGTCGTCTACAGGTAAATCTTTGTAAATGACCTTCTGGCTAGTACCAGTAAGTGCAATGATTTCTTCGGCAAATTGGCCAATGGTGATTTCGTCTGGGTTGCCGATGTTCACAGGGTCGGCGCAGTCTGAGTGCAAGAGGCGAACGATGCCTTCGATGAGGTCGTCTACGTAGCAAAAACTGCGCGTTTGGGAGCCGTCGCCAAAAATGGTGAGGTCTTCACCTCTGAGTGCTTGGCCAATGAAGGCAGGTAGCACACGGCCGTCATTCAAGCGCATGCGCGGCCCATAGGTGTTGAAGATGCGCACAATGCGAGTCTCTAAGCCATGGTAAGTGTGGTAAGCCATGGTGATGGCTTCTTGAAAACGCTTGGCTTCGTCGTAAACGCCGCGTGGACCAACAGGGTTCACGTTGCCCCAGTAGCTTTCTGGCTGTGGATGTACACTTGGGTCGCCGTATACTTCAGATGTACTGGCAATCATGAGGCGGGCACCTTTTGCTTTGGCCAAGCCTAAACAGTTGTGGATACCGAGCGAACCAACTTTGAGGGTCTGGATCGGAATTTTGAGGTAGTCGATTGGGCTAGCTGGCGATGCAAAATGCAAAATGTAGTCGAGTTGCCCCGGCACATGAATGAATTTAGAAACGTCGTGGTGGTAAAACTCAAAATGGGGGTGTGCAAAGAGGTGCTCGATGTTTTTGAGGCGTCCGGTAATCAAGTTGTCCATCGCAATGACGTGGTAGCCATCTTTGATGAAACGGTCACACAAATGTGACCCTAAAAATCCGGCTGCACCGGTGATTAAAACGCGTTTCATGAGTTTCTGTGTATTGTTTTTCTACCGATACTGCTATAATAGAAGCCTTTTTCGGTGAGGTCACTCAAATCAAAAAGATTTCGGCCGTCAAAGATAACGTTATCGGCCATAAGGTCTTTCATGGCGTTGAAATTCGGATTGCGGAAGATGCTCCATTCGGTGCAAATCAAGAGGGCGTCGGCCTGAATTAATGCAGCATATTCATCTTTAGCGTAGTTTATTTGGTCTCCAAAAAGCGCCTTAACGTTTTCCATGGCTTCGGGGTCGTAGGCCGTTACTTCGGCGCCTGCTTCTAGTAAGGCACGGATCATGTACAACGCCGGTGCTTCGCGGATGTCGTCGGTATCGGGTTTGAAAGCCAAACCCCACACCGCAATTTTTTTGCGGAGTAAGTTGCCGCGGAAGTAATTTTTGATGCGCGGAAACAAGATGGTTTTTTGGTCGTCATTGACTTCCATGACCGCTTGCAAGATCTTGAAATCATAGTTGTGGTCAGCTCCTGACTTCGCTAAAGCTTGTACGTCTTTCGGAAAGCACGAGCCTCCGTAGCCAATGCCAGGGAACAAAAAGCGCTTGCCAATGCGGCTGTCGGCACCAATGCCAATGCGTACTTTGTCTACGTCGGCACCAACTACCTCGCAGAAGTTGGCAATTTCGTTCATGAAGGTAATTTTGGTGGCCAAAAAGGAGTTGGCGGCATATTTAGTGAGCTCCGCAGACTTCTCATCCATAAAATAGATGGGGTTGCCTTGGCGCACAAATGGTTTGTAGAGGCTTTCCATGATTTTGGCAGCGCGTTCGTCTGAACAACCAATCACAACGCGGTCGGGCTTCATGAAATCGGCTACGGCATAACCTTCGCGTAGGAATTCTGGGTTAGAAACCACTGCGAAGTCCACTTTTGCATTGGCTGCAATAGCGGCGTGCACGCGGTCTGCGGTGCCTACAGGCACGGTGCTTTTATCGACAATAACTTTGTAGTCGGTGAGCATTTTACCGAGTTGCTCAGCCACACCTAATATATAAGACAAATCGGCAGAGCCGTCTTCTCCGGGCGGAGTAGGGAGGGCTAAAAAGATGATTTCGGCATCGGCAATACCCGAAGCGAGGTCGGTGGTGAAATGCAAACGGCCCGCTTTGATATTGCGTTCAAATAGCACGTCTAGTTCGGGTTCGTAAATCGGAATTTGACCTTGTTTCATTTTCTCGACCTTTGCGCTGTCGATGTCAATACAAATGACTTGATTGCCGGTTTCAGCAAAACATGTTCCGGTGACCAAACCGACATAGCCGGTGCCTACTACTGCAATATTTTTCATTTAAAAAAGGATTGAACGTGTGCTGTTATATATTGTAACTGTTGCTCGTCCATTTCTGTATGAATAGGCAAGCTAATGACTTGCGCGCAGAGTTGTTCGGTAATGGGGAGTTGTAAGTCATTTAGGTGAAAGGCTGCAAACATTTTTTGACGATGCGCCGCAATAGGGTAGTAGATCATCGAAGGAATACCCGCAGCCAGAAGATGTGCTTGCAGCGCCTCGCGGCTGTGGCCGGTAAGTTTGAGGGTATACTGATGAAAAACATGTTTGGAGTCTGGAGCTCTGAAAGGAATAGCTACTCCTGGAATTTGGGCAAATGCGGCGTCGTAGGCAGAAGCTACTTCTCTGCGCGCATCTATATAGTTATCTAGCTGACGCAATTTGATGCGCAAAACTGCCGCTTGAATGGTATCTAAACGCGAGTTGCAGCCCACTACGTCGTGGATGTATTTTTGCTCCTGGCCGTGGTTGGCAATCATTTTGATTTTGCGCGCGAGTTCGGCGTCTTGGGTATAGAGTGCACCGCCGTCGCCGTAGCAACCTAAATTTTTGCTCGGAAAGAAAGAAGTACAGCCAATGTGGCCGATGGTGCCGGTTTTCTGAACCCTGCCGTCAGAGAGGTGGTAGTCTGAGCCTATCGCTTGGGCGTTGTCTTCGATGACAAAAAGTTGGTGTTTGTGCGCTATTTCCATTATAGCGTTGAGGTCTGCAGCCTGACCATATAAGTGTACCGGTACAATTGCTTTGGTGCGCGGCGTAATGGCAGCTTCAATGGCGGCAGCAGCTACACAAAAAGTTTGCGGATCTACCTCTACAAAAACAGGCGTAAGGCCAAGCAAGGCGATTACTTCTGTGGTGGCTATATAAGTAAAGCTAGGTGTAATGACTTCATCGCCGGGTTTGAGGCCAAGTGCCATGAGTGCAATTTGCAGGGCGTCGGTACCGTTCGCACATGGAATGACATGCGCCGCCCCAAGGTACTGACCAAGCTCTGTGGCCAACTGCCCAACTGCGGGCCCATTGATAAAAGCAGTTTGGTCCAGCACTTCGTGAATAGCCTCGTCAATGGCAGGTTTTATCTTGAGGTATTGGGCCGAGAGATCGACCATCTGAATTTGCTTCATTTTTGCCAAACTGAAAGTAGAGTACTTTTTACAAGAAGCAAATATACATATTCATTTTTGCATGATTTCAATTAACATTTGTATGTGGGTAAAATAAGCGCGCTTTGAATCAAGTCTGGCTTTAGGATAGTTTACTTTGTTGTGACCTTAATTATATAGCGCACAAAATGAATATGAACCACCCGATAAATAGAATTGTCTTCTGTTCCTTCTTACCATATATAGTAGTACTACTTTTTTTCGGCACTAAAGTTTCGGCGCAGTGCAAAGGAGTGAAAATAGATACCGTAACCCTTAGCATTATTGAGCGGCCCTGTGGCAAGACCCCAACAGGTTCTCTCGCATTAGAAATCAAAGGAGGTTTGGCACCCTACACTTTGTCTTGGACAAAAAACGAAAACGCCGATGCGAGTCTGCCTGCAATTTGCGCAAGTAATAAGTTGTTGATCGAAGATTTGCAAAGCGCTATGCAACCAGGCTATGTGGTCATCATAAAAGATGCTTGTACCAATTCGGCAAGTTCAGCACCTTTGTCTTTAATCAACGACGCACCGATTCAATTT
>CANHBA010000046.1 GCA_947458985.1 Flavobacteriales bacterium | reverse complement strand
GGTTACGTTGCAATGCGAGAAAGAAAGTAACTTTGGTGTATGATAGCTGGAAAAAGAACAAAAATGTACAGCATTGCCAAGATCAAATGCCCGCAGTGCCAAGAAGGTCAATTCTTAGTCTCACACCCATACGACCTTAAAAACATTGGAGACGTCAAAACAGAATGCGATGTATGTCATTTAAAATATGAGCGCGAGCCCGGATTTTACTATGGCGCTATGTACGTTTCATACGCTTTAGGCGTGGCACTTTTTGTAACTGTATGGGTTTCTTGTAAACTTTGGTTTCCGTGGCTGGGCGTCTGGAGTCAAATTGGCTTAGTAGTCTTTTTTACGCTTGTGCTTTCGCCGTATTTATTTGCGCTCTCCAAAATCATTTGGGCCAATTTCTTTATATCATATGACGCAGATGCTCAAATCAGAAAATAAGCTCGAGATGCTTCAGGCCCATTTGGGTTATTTGCTAGAAGGTGCACTTCTTGAAGAAATGGCACAGGTGGCCAAAATTCGAGAAACCGCTACTGATGAAATTATCGTAAACGTAGGTGACCAACTTCAGATGATTCCAATTGTCATCGAAGGTTCTATCAAAATTTCGAGAGAAAACGAAAGTGGCGACGAATTACTTCTTTATTATATGGAAGGTGGCGATACCTGCGCGATGTCCTTGCAATGTTGTACCCGAAAAATCGACTCTCAGATCAAGGCCACCTCTATGGAGCCTTCGCTTTTGTTGATGTTTCCTTCTGAATATATGGAGCAGTGGCTCGATCAATACAAAACTTGGCGTCAATTTATTTTAGATAGCTACCACACCCGCATGCTCGAGCTCATGGAATCTATCGATGCGATTGCATTTATGAATTTAGATCAACGCTTGCTCAAGTATTTATCTGATCAGGCCAAGATTTTAGGCAGTGTAGAAATCAACCACACCCATCAGCAAGTTGCAGACGACCTTCACTCCTCGAGGGTGGTTATCTCTAGACTTTTGAAGCAACTTGAAACAAAAGGAGAAATCAAGCTCTTGCGAAATAAGATCATCTTAAAAAATTTCTAAACACATTTAATAATAATTTGTTAACTTGTGGTCATAAACCACTAAAACATGCTATTATGAAAAAATCATTACATCTATTATGCAGTTTACTGCTACTAGGTGTTGGTCTTAAAGGACATGCACAAGGACTCACTTGCGCAACGTCATCACCTGTTACACCAGGTACTTTTACGGCTAGCACCTTAATTGGAACACCCTCCACGCCCGGACTCAACGGCAATGGCGTTGCTTTAACAGCAGGCTGGTATTCGTATACCCCAACTTCAAATGGTATTTTAAATATCAATTCTTGTGGAGGTGGCGCCGATACCAGACTCTGGGTTTGGTCTGGCACGTGTACAGCACTTACAGCTGTTGCCAACAACGACGATTTTGCAGGTTGTATTTCTACAGGCACTACCGCTTACGCGTCAAAAATTGAAAACATTATTTTAATGACCGGTACCACTTATTACTTTGAGTGGGACAACCAATGGGAAGCCACGGGCTTTACTTGGAGCTTTACTTTTACCGCCTTGCCAAATAACAACGACGCAGGTATTACTTATGTTACCAATCGCAACACGCGTATTCCAATTTCGCAAGCGAGTTATGGCATTCCTTTGGGCGCAACAGTTAAAAACTTCAGTGGCGCAACGCTTACCAATGTAGTTTTAACAACAGAAATCTACGAATTGCCAAATACCACAACGCCTGTTCAGACCTATGCAAGTACACCTGTTTCGCTAGGCATTGGTGCTGAACAAACGCTTACTTCAGGTACTTGGGCACCAGTATTGACTAGTTCAAAATCTTACCTCATTAAGTACATTAAAACGCAGACGCAACTAGATGGAGTAATTAGCAATGACCAAAGCACTCAAAACCTCATTCTCGACTACAACTACACAGCAAGAGACAACAATGTGTATCAAGTTGCCTACAATTGGTCTTCAACTCTAGAATACTCACAGGGCGTCGTGCACACTGTTTATGGTGCCGACAACCTCACCGGAGCTGTATATTACGTACAAAGCACCTCTACGACACAAGTTTACAACGTACAAGTTTTTCAAGTTACGAACGGCGTTGTGGCTACAACCCCACTCTACACATCAGCGAACATTACAGCCAATGGTGCTGGACTAAGACTTCATAACTTCCCAACTCCAATTCCAGTAACTGCCGGCGAATACCTTATTGCCATCAAAAAAACAGGAACAACTTCATTTCCAATTGGTGCAGACCTCAGCATCTTTACTGCAGGTAAAAACTTAGTAAGAACTGGTGCTGCAGGCGCATGGACACCCGTAGAAGCATACGGCGTTAGCCCAGCATTTATGATCCGTCCAAAATTCGGATCAGATCCTAGCGATGAGATCGCTTTCTTAAATAACCGCAACCCTGGTGGCGAAAACACAAAAATCCATACGCGCCAATCTTTAACAGGTAATGACCTTCAATTTTGGGCACGTGCGATCAATACCGGCACAGCGACAACAACAGGTATCACTATGACCGTAACCGTAAAAGATGCAAGTAATGCTGTTTTATACACCGCAACCTCTGCTGCTCAGGATATCGCCGCAGGTCAGATAGACACCTTTACAGTTGCCAATTTCAACGTAACTGCATTAGGTGCTTACACCATCGACTACGTCTTCAATAATTCAGGCGATCAAATTCCACAGAACAACAGTAAAACAACAACATTCACGAGAACAACTGGTGAAATGTCTCGCACAGTTGGCGTTACAGGTTCTTTAGGTTTGAACGCAACTACTGTAGCTAACAACATCGTTTTTGGCAATAACTATGCGATCACCCAAAACGACTTCCTAGACTCCGTTATGTTTGTGCTCAATCCAGGGACGCCAACCGGTTATGTTGCAAGTGTGAACATTTATGGAACCACACTAAATACCACAACCGGCGCAATGGTTCCTAACCTAACACCTATTGCGTCTACTGTTACCTACACAACAACAGCTGCAGACAACCTAAATGGTGTTACAGTAAAAGTTCCAATTTCAGGCGGAACCTTAAACTTAAGCCCAGGCACCTACTTCTTTGGTGTTTATCAAGCTTCTTCTGCCAATGGTAATATTCGCTTGGCTACCTCTACTGATTATTTTAGTGCAGGCATGACCTATTACCGTTGGGATCAGGCAAACACAGGTAACTGGCAGTCACCAGCGTCTATCAACTATTCATTTGTTGTTAACCCGATTTTCAAGTCTTGTGTTGCCTACAACCAAACCGTAACAACCACATCCGCTTCTTGTGGAGCTAACGATGGAGGAGCGAGCATTGCAACTACTGGTGGTACTGGAACTGTCAACTTTTTGTGGTCGAATGGTGCTACTACAAATGCTATTTCAGGCGTTGGCGCAGGACAGTACCCTTGCGTACTGACAGATATCAATGGTTGCCCTGCAACTGTAAGCGTTATTGTACCGAGTCTTTCTAATTTAACTGTTACTACCACAGCACAAAATGTTACATGTGGTGGTCAGTCGACAGGATCTATCGCACTTTCAGCTTCCCAAGGTATTGAACCATATACCTATAACTGGGCCAACAACCAAGGCACTACAGCTGCACTCAACAACATCCCAGCAGGCATTTACCAATGTACAGTAACTGATGCAACTGGTTGTGTAGTCATTCTTGCAGATACCTTAGTTGAATTATCTAACCTAGCTGCAAGCGCTAATGGCACGCAAGTATTGTGTAACAGTACACAAACAGGTAATATAGAAATCAATGCTGCAAATGGCGTTACACCATATACTTATCAGTGGATTGGAACCTCAAACACAGGTACTTATGTGACTTCAGTTGGTCCTGGCACTTATACATGTGTGGTTACCGACGGCTTGGGTTGTACAGACACCGTAACTACGATTCTTGCAGTTACCAATCTTTCTGCTAGTACGAGTACTTCAAATCCATTATGCTACGGCACCTTTACAGGAAGTGTAACGGTTACAGCAACTGGCGGTACAGCTCCATATGCTTATGACTGGGCTGGTGCAATTACCTCAGGAACAGTATTGTCTGGTCTTGGCGAAGGTAGTTACTCAGTGGTCGTTACCGATGCATTTGGTTGTACTGCAACAGCTGCAGCAGCCATCAATGAGCCAGCAGCTTGGTCTGTGAGCGCGTCAGTAACACCAGCAGTATTCGGAACAGACGGTGCAATTGACCTAACGGTTAGCGGCGCAACTGGTCCTTACACTTACAGCTGGGACAACAACGCCACTACCCAAGACCTCAACAATATCGATGGTGGAACATACGTCATTACCATCACCGATTCTTTGGGTTGTACGTTCTCAGATTCTATCGTTGTAAACTCTATTGTTGGTCTTGATATTTCCGACCTTAATGCTGCTCAAGTTTATCCGAACCCAAGCACAGGTACTTTCTTTATTGCAAGCCCTGCCCTCAATTCAGTTGTTCTTTACAATTCATTCGGACAAAAAGTAAACATTGAATTGACTACAATTGGAGAAGGAAAATACCAAGTATTGACACAACAACTTGCCAATGGTTCTTATATTTTAGAACTCCAAAGCAATGATGCTATCGTGCGCAAAGCACTACAAATTGTGCGCTAAATACAAGCACTTTAAAAGTCAAGAAGAGCCCGGCGATGCCGGGCTTTTTTTTTGTAAATTCGCTCTATGAGAATTATCAATTTATTTTTCTTCTTGCTCTGCTGTGTGTTTGTCAATGGGCAAATTTTAATCAACGAGGGCTGTAATAAAAATGCAGCAGCAGTTCAAGATGAAAACGGAGACGCACCAGACTGGATAGAACTTTACAATAATGGTACAAGTACCGTCAATCTTCAGAGTTGGAAATTATGCGATCAATTAAATGGGATCAATGCATGGGCTTTTCCAAACGTAAATTTATTGCCACAATCGTTTTTACGTGTTTTTTGTAGTGGCAAAGACCGCTATGCGAGTATTCCATTCATTGCCACCAACAATACCACCAATTTCAATCCAACAGCAGGCTGGAATACCCACCCATTTTCACAAAATTTCATCTGGGATGGCAGCTCCAATATCATCGTGAATGTATGTTCATATAATAATACAGGCTACACCGAAAACTCCGTTTTTTATCAAAGCGCCACCCCTTTTGTTTCATCAGTTGGAAGTTTTGTAGACGGCTCACCTGCGGCCTGCAGCAATAATATTGGGCAAACCTACAGCCAAAGGCCAAACATGAAACTCAATAATGCCGTAATTGGCAATGGCACCATCACAAATGGCAACACTGATTACCCAGCACCGTATGGCAATTGGTATTGGGGGGCCCGACATCAATTTTTGATTTTAGCCAGTGAATTACAAGCAGCTGGCTTAAGTGCTGGTCCGATCAACTCGTTATCGTTTCAGGTAGCCAGCACCAACGGAGAATTTTACGACTACATCGATATTGCCCTCAACCACACCCCACTTGCCTCCTTAGATGCTAATTTTATACCTCTTCAAGGACAGCAGTTCCATACCGATTTCAAATTAGATGGCAACGGCGAGCCTATATACTTATTCAATGCAGCCAACCAGCTTCAGGATCAATTAGAAATCAACAGCCCACAACCCGACATCTCTATTGGGCGCTTTGCGAATGGCAGCACAAACATTACTTGGATGACTCCGACACCTGGCCTGAGCAACAACTCAAGCCAAGTTTTTTCGGACATCCTTCCGCGTCCGCAAATCCTTACACCAAGTGGCGTGTACAACTCCAGTTTAAGTGTCGTTATCAATACTACTGTTCCAAATAACGTGGGCAAACTCGTTTATACCACCAACGGTGAAGACCCAACATTCAATTCTACAGTGTACACCGGGCCTATTAGTATCAACGCAAATAAAGTAGTTCGAGCCAAAGTTTTTCCGCTCGGAAACCCAACATTATTGCCAAGTGACCAAGCTGTAGAAACTTATCTTTTTAATGTTTCACACACCACCCCTATTTTGTTGGTCAATACCCCCAATCAAAACCTTTACGGAGCAAATGGTATTTTTGACAACTGGTGGTCCGATTGGGTCAAACCGGCCTATGCTGTTATCTTAGATACAGGACTAACCCATCCGATCATACACCAAAGTAAAACCGGCATGCGCATGGATGGCGGTGCTGGAGGAAGCCGCTCTCATCCACAACATTCATTCAGGCTTAGTTTTACGCATGGTACCTTCGGCGATAAACCGATTGAATTTCCGCTTATTCCGGACAGACCCAACCGTTCTCTATACAGCGATATCTACCTCAGAAATGGCTCCAATCAATTCTTAACTTTACCTTATAAAGACGCCAGTCAGGTGCGCATGATGAGCGAAGGCTCTGGCAATTATTATTCGAGCTGCCGACCTATAAGCGTTTATATCAACGGATCCTATTTTGGTTTGTACGAACTGCGCGAAAAATTCAACCAAGAATATTTTGAACAACATGATGGCGCTACCCGTGATTCCATAGAGCTCCTTTCCTTGAGTTATTGGTACAACCTGATTTTACGCGCCGTGGAAGGAGATGTCGATAATTTTTGGTCAGATTACAGCCTTTTTAATGACCTCGACCCTTCTTCACCAAGTTATTGGCAAGACGCCGATCAATATTTCGACCTGAAGCACTACACCGATTATATCATTGCAGAATCCTGGATGGGCAACGTAGATTGGCCCGGGAACAACATCAAAATTTACCGTTCAGACGCCAGTCAGAAACGTTGGCGTTTTGCGCTCATTGACCTCGAACTTTCTATGCAGCCCAATGGCTGGACCAACTGTACCGACAACCACATTGCCTATATGATGGGGCAATCCGAAGACAATCCGTACATCAATATTTGGAAACAAAGCATCGAGAATTTAGCCTACCGCAACTACTTTATCAATCGTTTTGCAGACCAAATGAACACCAGCTACCGTCAAGAAAAGCTCATTGCTACTGAACAAGCATTCTACGAATCAATGCTGCCCGAAATGCCTCTAGAATTTGCGCGCTGGGGCGACCCCAATAATATTGCTGGGCAAATGGCGGCCTTTGAAGCCAATCACGAACAATTTCAAGAACAACTTTTGTGTCGTTCTACTTTTGTGTTCAATCAATTGCGTCTACAATTTGATCTCACCAAAAAAGTACAGGTTAATTTAGCAGTTGAACCACCACTTGCTGGCGAAATTCACCTCAATACCATTCAGCCCACAACCTACCCTTGGTCGGGCACCTACTTCGATGGTGTGCCAATTGAAATGCAACCCATTGCCAAGCCTGGTTACCTCTTCTCTCATTGGTTACCCGCTAGCAATATTGTGGATAGCCTTTCTGATAGTTTGAATGTTTACGTGACCCAGAATACCCAAACATTTACCGCCGTATTTAAAGTTGCACCGCTGCCTCCAGATGGTCCGGACATTCATTTTAGCGTGCAACCAAACCCAAGTAATGGCTTGTTTTCTATCATGAGTGACAACAAAACAATCGCCAAAGCATGTAAGTTTGAAGTGTTTGACCTTCAAGGAAGACTCATTCAAAAAGGACTCGTGTCAGAGAGCAACGAAACCACCCTCGACCTCACCGCGCAAAGAGCCGGCATCTACTGGATCAGTATTTACAAAGGCGATGAACGCATAGAAAACCTGAAAATTCTGAAGTATTAAGCAGTGGTTAGAAAAGTTGTGATGGCTTCATAGGCCAGCAACTTACCCTGACTCAAGTCTTGTTTGAGCTGCTGATATCTTGCTCTTTTATCCGGATCTGCTAAAAATTGCTGTTGCAAGCTATCGCTTAGTAATTGTTCAAATAACAATAACTCTTGGTCTTTGCGCTTGACATGCAGGGCTCCGTTGAGCTGCATATGAACAAAAAAGGACTCAATTTGAGACCACAGTTCGGCGAGGCCTGTTCCGTTGATTCCGGACGTACACAACACGCGCGGCTGCCAGTTGTCTGGTCGTTGGCTAAACACATGAAGTGCCCCAGCATATTCTGAACGCGCAGCCTTTGCTGCTGCTTCGTTTTGACCATCTGCTTTGTTAATGACAATTGTATCGGCGAGTTCCATGATGCCACGCTTGATGCCTTGAAGTTCGTCGCCGGCACCAGCTAACATCAAGAGCAAGAAGAAATCGACCATGCCATGCACTAACGTTTCGGACTGGCCCACCCCTACTGTTTCAACTAAAATGATGTCGTAACCAGCCGCTTCGCAAAGTGCTATGGCTTCGCGGGTATGCTTGGCTACACCACCGAGGGTGCGGCCGGCCGCGCTGGGCCTAATAAATACGTTGAGTTCTTGAGAAAGGCGTTCCATTCGGGTTTTGTCGCCGAGGATACTGCCACCCGTGCGCGACGAAGATGGATCAATGGCTAAAACAGCAACTTTATGACCTTGCGCAACTAATTGCAAACCTAAATTTTCAATAAAAGTACTTTTACCAACACCAGGAACACCTGTAATACCGATGCGTTTGGCTATTTGATCAGGCTGCGGCAAGGCGCGCAAAAGTTGTTGAGCGGTGCGCTGATCAGCAGGCTTGCTGCTCTCAATAAGCGTAATTGCCTGGCCAAGAGCTGCGCGCGAACCTTTTTGAAGCCCTTCTAGCAAGGAGGCTTCATTGCGCTCGGCACGCTGAGACTTGCGGGCTGCAAGCCAGCTGTTTATATGTGTTTGATCAGGCTTCAAGGAGTTGTTGGAGGGCTAACAGCGCTTGTTGAATGTTGTGCTGCAATTGTGGCAAACTCGCTTCAAGCATGTAGCACGGCGCAGTGATAATGCGGTTTGAGGTATCGACGCAAATTTCTTGGATGCTGCAATCTGGTGTTTGTACACCTTTAGCTTGTAAGCCCGCTTGAAAATCGGATATGCTATATGGAGAAGGTGCTGTAGTACTACCTATCGTTAGTTGCTGACCAATGGGCATGTCTTCAAAAGCAAGTGCCAAAAGGACAGGACTTACACACAAGGCAACGATGGGCTTACCTACGTTGTACATATTGACCAACAAAAGTTTGACATCTGGGCGAATGTGCCCGTTCGGACCATCAAAAGCCCAAGTAGAAAAATTCTTGGCACTGCCAAAACCACCTGGAATGACGAGCGCGTCGATATCGGCCGGAACCACGGTTCGAATTTCTTGAATTTGACCTCTAGCGATGCGCGCAGCTTCTTCGAGCATATTGCGTGGTGCTGGTTGTTCTTCGCCGTTGAGGTGATTGATAACATGATGCTGAGGTGCATCTATGCCGATACAAACCGCCTGGTAACCTAGTTTTTCTATTTCAAGCAGGGTCAAGACTGCTTCTTGAATTTCTGCTCCGTCGTAGACGCCAGCTCCGGATAATAAAACCCCGATTTTCATGCCTTTTTTTGAACTAATTTACGGTATAATTCTTCGTATTGCGGTAAGATTTCCAATAAACTGAATTTTTGCGAAGTGCGCAAAGCACCTGCCTTCATTTGAGCTAAATTGTTTGGATCTAAAATATCGAGTACATATGCTGCCATTTGATCGGTTTGTCCTACATCGGTAAGGTAACCCGAAATACCATGTTCATTGACCTCAGGAATTCCGCCTGTATTTGAGGACACAACAGGTACGCCCACAGCCATGGCTTCGAGCGCAGCAAGGCCAAAACTTTCAGTTTCAGAAGGCAGCAAGAATACATCGACAATTTCCAAAACATGAACGGTGTCGCGGACCTTTCCAAGGAAGATGACATCATTGCACAAATGGAGTTCTCGGCACAAGCGCTCGCAAGCATAACGGTCTGGGCCATCGCCTACTAAAATGAGCTTGCAATCTTTTTGAGCGCGCACTTGCGCAAAAATGCGAATGACATCCTCGGTGCGCTTAACTGGTCTGAAGTTGGAGATATGACAAAGAATTGCTTGATCATCCTTGGCATATTTACTACGGATATAGGCCCTTTCGGCTCCATGTGGAGGGCTCGGCGGCACAAAGTTGGGAATCACTTGGATATCGTTTGTCACCTTAAAATGTGCTAGGGTGTCTTGTTTGAGGCTTTCAGAAACTGCCGTAACTGCATCGGAATGATTGATGCAAAAGGTAATTACTGGCTCAAAAGAAGGGTCTTTTCCGACAAGCGTGATGTCGGTACCGTGGAGGGTAGTGACAAAAGGAATGTAAATGCCCTCAGCTTTGAGAATTTGCTGGGCCATAAATGCGGCCGAAGCATGCGGAATGGCGTAATGGACATGTAAAATATCGAGCTTCTCGTATTTAACGACATCGACCATTTTACTGGCAAGTTGGGTCTCGTAGGGTTGAAAATCAAAAAGCGGATAGTCGGTAATGGAAACTTCGTGGTAGAAGATGTTTTCTCGAAAAGAACCCAAGCGCACCGGCTGTGAATAGGTAATAAAATGTACCTCATGGCCTTTTGCAGCCAAAGCTTTGCCTAATTCTGTGGCCACCACGCCGCTGCCACCAAAAGTGGGGTAAAGGACAATGCCTATTTTCATTCTTGGGAATCTAGAGGGATAAAAAATGTGAGTCGGTAAATGATGGGCAAGATGCGCACCACCTGACCAAATTCGTTTTTAACTTTAAAGGAATAGCTGCTCCTGAATGGGCTGTTAGGCGCGTTGATGACATCGTAAAACAAAGCGGCATTCAAGCGCACTTTTTCGCCAAGCTTGAGGTAAAAACCACCGCCTACCATGAGCGTTGGCGACCAAGGCCGAACCACTGTATTTGGATTGACAAAACTAAACGGACTTTTGAGGTACTGGAATTCGACACCGCCAAAAACCAACTCTTGGTAACGGTAGTGTGCAAAAACTCCGCCGCCCCAGGTTGTCATTTGACTTTGTATACCTAAGTTGTTAGACCATGTGTGCTGTACCCGACAAGACGGACCCACCAATAAATTATCGGAAAGCCTAGCTGCAAACTTGAGTTCACCACCTACGGCACCGCCCATATTAGAGAAACCGATGTAGGGTTCGAGACCGAGTTCAGAACCCATATAGCTGAGCTGTGCGTTGGCATGACTTGCTATGATAAATGCGAAGAAAAGGATGATCTTTTTCATTTGTATCATTTGTACAAAGATACGGCATTTGCAGCCACCGCGCTTCTTTGTATCTTTGCAAAAAATTAGGCATGAAATTACTCGACGGAAGAGCCACTGCAGCTCAAATTCAAGAAGAATTAAAAGCAGCAGTACAACTGCGCAAGCAAGCTGGTCAAAAAATACCTCATTTAGCAGCAATTTTGGTAGGCAACGACGGCGGGTCTGTTTCTTATGTCACCTCTAAAGTAAAGGCTTGTGAGGCCATTGGTTTTGAAAGTACCCTTATACGCTACGACGAAACTGTGCCCGAAGACATCTTACTTGAAAAAGTGGAAAGCCTCAACCAAGACCGCAGCATCGATGGCTTTATTGTTCAATTGCCACTGCCAAAACACATAGACGAACTCAAAATTACGCAAGCCATCGACCCTAAAAAAGACGTAGACGGCTTTCATCCGCGCAATATCGGCAACATGATTTTGAATCTTCCGGGTTTTTTACCTGCCACGCCAGCTGGTATTTTAGAACTCATGCGCCGCAACGATATCCCAACCGAAGGTAAAAACTGCGTCATTATTGGCCGCAGCAATATCGTAGGAACGCCCCTTTCTATCATGTTGGGAAGAAACAGCAACCCTGGCAATTGCACGGTAACCCTTGCACACTCCAAAACACGCAACCTAAGAGCCCTTTGCAAAGATGCAGACATCATCATTGCCGCTATTGGAAAGCCTAATTTTGTAACAGCCGACATGGTCAAGGATGGTGTTGTGATAATCGATGTAGGTACCACACGCGTAGACGACCCCAGCCGCGAGCGCGGATGGAGACTCGTTGGCGATGTCAAATTTGACGAAGTTGCGCCAAAAGCAAGTTTCATTACACCTGTGCCGGGTGGTGTTGGCCCAATGACAATTGCTTCTTTGATGATGAATACACTCAAGGCAATGGAACTCAAAGGCAAATAAGATGCAAGAATTTCAGATCAACGGCCCGTATATCGAACTCATTGGCTTGCTAAAGGCGCTCGGTATTGCCGAAACCGGCGGCCATGCCAAGGCAATTGTGGAAGAAGGTTACGTACTCAGAAATGGCGAGGTTGAGCTGCGCAAACGTGCCAAACTCATTATTGGCGACATCATTGAAATAGACGACCTTCAGATCAAATTGGTCTAATTCAGCCTAACTGAAGCGCAACAATCTTTTGAACCTATTTGATCGTTCTAAAATCTTGGCCTGACTCTAGGCTTAATAATGCCGCGTAAATGAGTCGGATGCAATTTTCTACATCTTCTTTTTGAACCATTTCTACGGTAGTGTGCATATAGCGCAATGGCAGCGAGATGAGCGCTGAACTCACCCCTTCATTTGAATAGGCAAAAGCGTCGGTGTCTGTACCGGTAGAGCGCGATACTGCAGCGCGTTGAAAAGGAATTTTTTCGGCGGTTGCGGCGTCAATTATAAAACGTAATAAGTTATTTTGAACGGCTGGTCCGTACGTGAGTACAGGTCCTTTACCACTTTGTTGGTCGCCATTTTCAATTTTATCGACCATTGGCGTGGCGGTGTCGTGGCATACATCGGTGATGATCGCTACATCTGGCTTGATGCGGTGGGCCATCATTTCGGCGCCGCGCAAACCGATTTCTTCTTGTACCGAATTGACGATATACAGGCTAAATGGCAATTTTTTCTTCTGTTCTTTGAGCAAGCGCGCTACCTCGGCAATCATGAAGCCTCCCACGCGGTTGTCTAGAGCACGGCCAACGTATTTGTTTTTATTGAGCACCATAAATTCATCTTCAAAAGTGGCTACACAACCCACGTGAATACCTAGTGCTTCTACTTCTTCTTTTGACGCACAACCGCAATCTAGAAAGATATTTTTCATGCTTGGAGTCTCCTCCTTTTGTTGACGCATATGGATTGCTGGCCAACCAAAAACCGCCTTAACTGGCCCTTTGTCGGTATGGATATTGACGCGCTTTGATGGGGCGATCATGTGGTCAGAGCCACCATTGCGGCGCAGGTAAATGAAGCCGTCTTTGGTGATGTAATGAACAAACCAAGAAATCTCGTCGGCGTGGGCTTCAATCACCACTTTAAATGGCTGACCAGGATTGATAATTGCAGCTACAGAACCGTAGGCATCGGTGATGTATTCGTCTGTAAATGGCTTGATGTAGTCTAGCCACATTTGTTGACCTGAGGTTTCAAAACCTGTTGGGCTGGCATTATTGAGATAAGATTCTAGAAACTTTTCTGATTTCGGTGTAATGATTTTTTTCATGGTTTTATCTAATGAGCGTTACGTTTCCTTTGATGATGTTTTCTAAGCCACCAACACAAGTAGCTTGCAAGTAGTAGTCGTAGACATCGGGGTCGAGGAGTTTGCCGCGGAAGGTACCATCCCAACCTTCTGAAAGATTAGTGGTTTCCCATACGAGCTCGCCCCAGCGGTCATAAACTCTGAATACAAAACTTTCGATGAAGGGGCCCCTCACATAAAGTTTGTCGTTGTTGCCATCTTTATTGGGCGAAAACGCATTCGGAATAAAAACAAAGGGCGAAGCACAAATGCTGTCGTATACTTTGATCAGAACGGTATCTGATCCACTGCACAAACCATCCGAAACTGTTAAAGTAAACAACGTTGTTTCCTCAAGAGTAGCCTGTGGATTGGAAATAAGGGCGTTTGAAAGCCCGGTTGTAGGCGTCCAGGAATAAGTGAAGGCTCCGATAGGAACACCGGTAAGCTGCGTACTTGTATTTGGTAAAATAATATACGGATTTGCACTCGCTACCACTGACAGCGGATTGAGTGGTGAAACATTGACAAAAATGGAATCTTGTAAAACACAATTTTGAGCTGTCAAGACCTCCACATAAACATACTGACTGGTAGTTAAAGACACACTCGCTATTGGTAAGGTACTCGCACCTG
>CANHBA010000045.1 GCA_947458985.1 Flavobacteriales bacterium | reverse complement strand
CGTCCATCACTTGGTATGAAAGTGGTGCAGTCATTGCAAACAATACGTATCAGATAGGCAATTTATGTCAAGGATATTATGGAGTTTCTCTTGTGCAGAGCAATCCTGCTGGTGGTTTGGATTCTTTGAATTACACATTTGTAATTGGTGTTGGTGCCAACCCTTGTGCGTCTTTAAGCGCAAGCATTTCACAATCACCAGCTTCCACGCCAACTTCCAACGACGGTAGCATGACGGGAAATGCAACAGGTGGAAACCCGCCCTACATGTATTCTTGGAGCAACGGTGAGAATGTTCAAACTATTTCCAATGTACTTCCTGGTTACACTTACTGTTTGTATGTACAAGATATGGCAGGTTGTAGTTCTCTAGTATGTGATACCCTTCAAATTCTGAACCCAGCAATGGGTGACACCCTTGTAGTGAACGGTGCCAACTGTGGCCCTACAAACACAACGCTTTACACCCAAGAATTAGAGGACTGCAATTTCGATTTCAATGCCTGTGCGAGTGCAAATCTGTATTATATCACCTTGTTGGGCAATGATTCCATTCAAGCCAACTGGAATTTCGTCGATACAAATGGGCTCATTACTTCTTATGCCATCAATTATTACGCGCCAAATACCTCAGGTACCCTCTGCTACAACTTGCAATTTACCCTATTCTGTTCGGTGATCAAGTCATCAAATGTGAAGACTATTGTGGTAACCGATGCCGCTGAGCTTAGTGGCATACAAGAAATCGGCAAGAATCCGTTTAGTATCAGTAACCCAGTAGGTAGCGAACTGACTATTTCCTTTGATAAGACCACATCAGGCACAATCCGTTTATACAACATGAATGGCCAACTGCTCAAAACCCAAAGCATCAGCGCCGCTCAAAAAACCCAAATCAATACGGCAGATCTCCCTGGAGGAACTTACCTACTTCAATTCAATGATGGCGCTAAACTATATACTGAAAAAGTCATTAAATAAATAAGCCCCCCCTCCTCTTCATTTTTTTCGTAATATCGGTGTACACAAGTTTTGCGCAAACCGATTTATTTGAAACTGACCAACGAAGACATACAACGTATTAGACAACAAGACGAGCGCTTTTTACAGCAGCTCTACAAGGATGTATTCCCGATCATGATGTCGGTGGCGGTACGCTTCATGAACAATCGGGAAGAACAACTGACGGCAGTCCATAATGCTTTTATGAAAATGATCCGATCCATTGATCAGTTTCGCAGCAATAGTTCATTTGAAGCATGGATTGTCAGGATACTTCGCAATGAATTGATAGATGAATTTAGAAGGAACAACAAGCAATCGGCCATTAAATTTAGCGAACTCAAAGACGATATTCAGGACCACAACTTCCAAATTGACCAACTAGAAAACACCGCTCCAGCACAACTCCTCCAACTCCTCAATGAACTTCCTCCTGCCTCTAAAGTCGTTTTTAACCTTTATGCTATAGATGAATATAGTATCAAACAAATAAGCGAAGCACTTGAGATTTCAATTGAAACCGTCAAATGGCATTTGAAAACCTCTCGAAAAACGCTTCGTGCCCGTATCTCAACGCTGAAATCAATAGACAATGAAAACGAGTAACAAACAGTTTGATCAGCTCTTCAAACAAAAAATGCAAGAACTGCATTTTGAGGCCAGCGACATGCACATTAGTGAGTTGCTCAAACAAACGAAGCAACAAAACAAGTTGCTACGCAACAAAACATGGGGCAAACTCAGCATCATCTTGATCATCGTCAATGCCGCGGTGTTTTTTCAGCTGCATATCCGCTACAACGCCAAACCACCAAGGTATCAAGCCCAAAACAATTTTGAAAATCTAACATCTTTTACCCTTACCCATCAAGCCCCTTTTACAAATCAAATAGCCAATCTAAATACCCAACTCGTCAAGAACAATAAAGAGGAATCAATAGGAATATCGTTTTTAGATGATCAAAACAGCAGTTATACAGAGGAAAACTGGCAAAAATTAGCTAAAAAATCACTGCACGAAAAAGCAAAACTCAATGCGTATCAAAGCAAGCACGCACCTGTAATTAGCGGTCTTTTTCTGTTTGAAGGTGAAAAACTGAAGGAAGAAAAAGCGTCCAAGACACAAACAATCGTATGCGGTCAGAATAAAGAAAAAACGAAAATCATCATTGCCAGATCAAGAGTAGCTAACTTCAAAGCCGACAGCCTTGCCAAGGAAAATGCACAGGGGGTTTGCCGACCGACAGGTTTTGACGACGACGCCGTAATTCAGTACAATGTCTTTGATAAAAGAGCGTTGTTTGGCAGATTTCAAGCAGAGCACATCCATTGGGGCTTGGTTCGAACCACCAAAATTGCCAAGCCTGAAAAACCCGTCAAAGAAGAGAAGCAACTTTCAGCAAAGGAAGTGAAGGTTCCAAAAACACCAAAAGCACCAGAAAAAACCAAAGCAAAGACCACTTATGTAGCGCCTAGCACACGCCCACAGGTGCACAACCATGGCGTGCGCCAATACAACGAACCTGAATACGAAGAATACGATTATTTCCTCAAAAACGACAGCCTCATTTTTATCAGCGAAGGTGTCAATTTTGTCGTGCTCATGCAGCCAGATGGCACCATCTTATCCAAAGCAGAAATTGAAATCACGGAGCCGTATGTGTATTATCTCGGTGAAAAACGGGCTTATTTCGACCAAAAAACGGGCAAAACCTACATTTGTGTAGCCACGCTCTATCACTTCAATTTCTATGAATTAGAGCCCGCAAATGGGCAAACCACATTTTTATTTCAAACAGAAGAAGTCTGGAAGAACCCCGATTTTCAAATTGAAAATGGTGTGCTTAATTACAGCAATAAAAACAAGACCTACAGTAAAAAAGTATAGGACTTAGTCTTCTTTCCAATCCAGTCTTGACTTCGTGTACGGAATATTTGCTTTATCAAGTGCTTCGTGTAGCTTCAATACACGTGTTTGGTAAGCTGCAAGGCTAGTCTTGAATTGCGCATATTCTTGTTCCACCATTTGTAAGTTGGCTTTGTGGGTTTTGCTTACGCCTGTTGTATTCTCAGAAAGCTGGTAGTCGAGCATGCCCAAACGACCTGTGAAGGTTGGGGCTGTTTCGAATTCGTGTCTTGTTCTGATGTCGTCACCGTAGAGTTGTTCGCGGAGTTGGGCTTTGAGTAACTTAAGTTCGCGAATTTCTTTGAGCAGCGAGAGGTCGGTGTTCGGGTACGTGAGTACCGCTTTTTCCAAGACCGCTAATTCGTCATTGAGTTCTTCGAAGCGTTTCTCTGAGCCACTCACCTTGCGGTTGAGTTCGGCCACCGCCCTGCGAAATTCATCTAGACCAAAAAGGTCTTTGGCAATTAATGTTTGGTTATTGAGGCCTTTGACGACAAACTGCGTGTTGGCAACGAGCTCTTCCACTTGGCCATTGTGGACCATCATGACTTTGACATAGTAAGTACCCGGAACAACCAATGGGCCACGGCCGCCATTACCAACTGGGTTGGTGCTGGCTTTGCGCAAGTTCCAATGTTGGCGCACCATACCTTTCTGTGGGCTGCTGCTCATGCGACGGATTTCCGCTCCGTTTGCATCTGAAATGATCCAAATGAGTTGTGCTGCTTCGTCTAAGGCCTCGGCTTTGAGTGCCTCAAAACTTGGGTAGCTCACATCTTTTTTGTCTTTTTCTAATTCCTTTTCTTTGGTTTGGCGCTCGCTCTTAAGTGAAGTTGGAACTTCTTTCAAATGCAAAGTAAAGGTGGCGCCAAAGCTTGGGTTTTTGGCAGACCACATGTTGTGTCCTTGAAAACCCGTTCCTTCTAAGCCCAGTGGATCGGCCTCAATGTAGAGCAATGCATCTTTCACTGGATACAAGTATGCTTTTTTGTCGAGGTTTTCTTTGGAAAGTGTGCGCAACGGGCTGTAGTTGTCGAGTACGTAAAAACCACGGCCGAAAGTAGCTGCAACGAGGTCGGTCTCGCGTTCTTGGATGTCGAGGTCATACACTGCAATGGTTGGCAAACCTGAAAGTTTGGTCCAGTTGAGGCCGCCGTCGGTGGTAAAATAGGCACCGAATTCGGTACCGACAAACAGTAGGTTTTCGACAACCGGATCTTGTTTGAGGCAGTAAACCGTACCGCGGATTGGTAAATTAGCCGCAATGTTGGTCCAGGTCTTGCCTTTATCCGCAGACTTCAATAAATAAGGTTTGAAATCGCCTTGGCGCTGCGCATTGAAACAAGCGTAAACAACATTTTCTTGGTGTACAGACGCCGTGAGCATGTTCACTCTGGTGTTGAGCGGCACCCCAGGGAAAGTTCCGTATTTGGTCCAGGTTTGGCCATCGTTTTCAGAAACTTGCACCAAACCGTCGTCTGTACCCACATAAAGTAAGCCTTTCTTTTTCGGCGATTCGTCTAGTGCCACAACGTTGCCATAGATGGTGGTGGAGGCGTTTTTCATGACGGCATCGATGGTCCAGACTTGGCCCATGACTTCGATCTCATTGCGGTCGATTTGTTGGGTGAGGTCGGGGCTAATGGTTTGCCAGTCGTCGCCTTTATTGCTCGATTTAAAGAGTTTGTTGGCCGCAAAATAAAGTGTACTGGCATCGTGCTTGGATACAATTAAAGGTGCGTCCCAGTTCCAGCGATAGGCAGGCTCGCCAACTGCTGGCATGGGCTGAATGGGCACTTTTTCGCCTGAGGCGCGGTCGTAGCGCACAAGCCAACCATATTGTGCTTGCGCATAAGCAATGTTCGGATCAGACCAATCGGTAGCAGACTCAAAGCCGTCGCCGCCATTGGTAATGAACCAATCGGTATTGAGGATACCCGATACATTTTGCGTTGCAGAAGGGCCGCCCATCGAGTTGTTGTCTTGGGTGCCGCCGTAAATATTGTAAAAAGGTGCGGCGTTATCGGTCACGACTTTATAGAATTGAATGATCGGCAAGTTGCCATAAAAACTCCATTCGCTGGCGTGCGTGTAGGTTTCATACAAACCGCCGTCGCAACCTACCAACCAGTGATTGGTGTTGCTAGGGTCAATCCAAATGCAGTGGTTGTCTACGTGTTTGTTGCGCTCGCCGGTTGGTACGAAGTTTTTGCCGCCGTCGGTACTGTGGTGCATATAGGTGTCCATCGCAAAGACTTTGTTGACATCTTTGGGATCGCAGAAGATTTCTTGGTAGTAGTTACCGCTAGTAGAGAAAGATCCTTGCTTGGACCAGCTTTCGCCTTTATTGCTAGAGCGGAACACACCACCTTTGTCGTAGCGGGCTTCTACAATGGCATACACGACATTGGCATCGGCAGGCGAAACAGCTAGACCCACGCGGCCCATGTCGCCTTTTGGCAAACCTGCATTGATTTCTTTCCAAGTTAAACCACCGTCGGTAGATTTATAGAGAGTTGACTCTGGGCCGCCCCCGATGTAAGTATACTCGTGGCGGCGGCGCTGGTGTGCCGAGGCGTATAAGATATCTGGGTTCGTAGGGTCAATGGCGATTTCTGCAATACCGGTGTGCTCAGATACAAAAAGCGTGCGCGTCCAGGTTTTGCCACCGTCGGTGCTTTTGTAGACACCGCGTTCGCCGCCGCTGCTCCATAGTGGGCCGTAGGCTGCTACCCAAATGATGTTCTCATTTGTTGGGTGCACGATGATTTCACCGATGTGTTCAGAATTTTTGAGGCCCATATTTGTAAATGACTTACCGCCGTCTACAGACTTGTAAACGCCATCGCCGTAAGAAACCGAACGTTGGTTGTTGTTCTCGCCAGAACCTACCCAAACAGTGTTTGGATTGCTTGGCGCGAGTGTCACACAACCAATGGAGTAAGACCCGTAACCATCAAAAATGGGTTCGAAGGTAATGCCGTGGTTTTGGGTATACCACACCCCGCCTGCAGCGGCAGCCACATACCATGTATCTTTATTAGTTGGGTGTACTGCAAGGTCTATTACACGCCCTGAGGTCAGGGCCGGACCTACCATTCTAAAAGACAGAGCGCCAACGGTTCCGGCGTCATATGGTGGTTTTTCTATAGGTGTGGTTGTTTTCTTTTGCGCAAAAGTAACACTCGCCAATAAGAGGGAAAACCCTAGAAGTAATCTCATATCCTAAATTTTCGCTAAAAATACATTAAATTCGTGCAACCTCAAACTCAAAATTTACGTCCTAACCTTTTGGTTTAAGCCCTGCTACTATGTTCAAATTTATACGTTTTACCGTCATTTTATTTTTATTTCAGCAAGTGAATGCTCAAGTGCTGGTGGATTCTCCACTTTACCAACAGCTCAAAGGTTCGGGCCAACTAGGCACTGTCAATACAGAAGCAAATTCCTCTATTCAATTGCCTGTAGCGAGTGTAAAGCCCGCCACTTACAACAAAGCCAACGCCTGCGACTGCTATATCGCACCAGACTCCTCCTACACTTTGGCCATGCAGCCCAACGACGACGGTTCAACCGGTCTTATACCTATCCCATTCAACTTTAATTTGTACGGACAGGCTTACAATTCGATTTACATTAACAATAATGGAAACATCACCTTCACAGGTCCACTTTCTACCTTTTCAGCCACGGCCTTTCCGTCTACAGGCAACGCTATTGTGGCGCCTTTCTGGGCCGATGTCGATACGCGCAACGGCAATGGACAAGTGCTTTATAAAATTACGCCAACAGCAGTTTATGTCAATTGGGTAGACGTCGGTTACTACGCTTTTCACGGCGACAAACTCAACACTTTTCAGCTCATTATTACCAATGGCTCCGACCCTGTTATCGACGGCGGCAACGTGGCCTTCTGCTACCAAAACATGGACTGGACCACCGGCGACGCTTCGCAAGGGGTCAATGGTTTTGGCGGTGTGCCCGCAACCTGTGGCGCCAACAAAGGTGACGGCGTGGCTTACTTTCTGATTTCACGCTTTGACCACGCCGGTAACGACTTCGATGGTGCTTTGGGCAACCCTGACGGCATCTCTTGGCTCGATTACAAAAGCTTTGCCTTCGACGCCTCTAACGGTGGCAATATTCCGCCCATCCCAGAAGGAATCGCCTCTTGCGACACTTTCAAAATTTGCGCTCTCGGCGATTCCGCCGATTTCAGTATCAACTTTCTCTCCCCTGAAACCAATCAAAGTACCACCATTACCTATTCAAATGGAGGCCTAACTACTTTACAACAAATATCCAATACGCCCGGAAACACGGCCAATATTGTTTTGCGCGCAGTTGGTTCTTTGGCCACAATGGGCACCTATAACATTACCGTAACGGCCACCGACGACAACCTGCCTACCCCGGGTGTGACTGCCCTTACTTTTGTGGTCGTGATCGACACCATCGTCAACAACCTAGATTCAGCCATGCTTATTGTCGCTAATTCTTGCGGTGCCATCGATTTAAGCATCTCAAACGGCCCTTATGATAGCTACCTCTGGGACGACTTCACCGTTATGCCCACAAGCGGTATTACCACCGACCAAGTATATGGCGTCACCGTCAGTAAAAACGGTTGCTACAAACACATCTCCGACACTTTCGACGTCATTAACCCTATGCCCATTAACCTTCAAGGGCCATTGGCATTTTGCCCGCCAGATACATCAGTGACATTAACAATCCCTAATTCAGTCGCTTATTCAACAGTGGCATGGGGCCTGACAAATCCTGTATTGAATGCACAATTCACAAATATTTTAGGTGCGGGGACCTATACAATCAACCTCCTAGATTCTGCAGGCTTATGTAGCACCGACACCACTTTTACTGTGTTTGGCACCAGCGCTTCTACTATTTTTGACGATACAATTGTTTGTCAGAATACGTATCAGGTGCAAGGTACGGTTTCGCCTGGTGGTCTTTGGACCGCCTCTTCGGCGAATGTGTCGTTCAGTAGTACCTCAGCACTCGAGCCACTTATTTCTATAAGTGCACCTGGCACCTATACCGTTTCGTTTACCGACAACGTTTGTCAGCAAACGCTCAGTGCCAACATTACTTTACCTCCTAACCCTCAAATCTTTGCAGATTCTGCATTGTGTCAATTGAATTTTCAAGTAACTGGCACTGCTGCTGATGTCGCTGGTGGCACCTGGACCTACACCAGCAATAATCCAAACGCCACCCTCAATTTTACGCCGAACAACAACGCATTAAACCCGACCCTCAACGCAACAGAATCCGGGATTTTTACACTCACTTTTACTGATGCTGTTTGTAACCATACTGCAAGTACAACCCTTGAACTTTACGCGCAACCATACATCGATTTGGACAGCCTTGGTTGTAATTACCAAGAGCAAATAGCAGGCACACTCTCTGCTTTGGGCGGAACGTGGTCTTGTCCAGACAGCACCATCTTGTTTTCAAACAGCACTTCAGAAAATCCATTGATCATTGCTACTTATGCCGGTGTTTACCCAATCAGCTATACCGACAACGCCTGTGGCATCACCCTCACCGAATTCATTGAGTTTCCGCCGTATGTGTATGTACAATTATTAGATACGAATATTTGTCAGGGTTCGAGTTTCTCGATTGATCCGTATACGCTGAATGTTCCGAAGGACAGCACGCTCACCGAATGGACACTCCAAAGCAACTACAATCCGCAAACACTTGGCACTTGGCTAGACGGCAATACCGATGACCCAAGGACAATTAGTGCGGTGGGTAATTACATCTACACCATTAGCAATGCGTGTTATACCTACTCAGATACAGCAACTATCGGATTTAAACCTTGTGACATCATCGCACCAAACATTATTGTACTCTCTTCCGAAAATGGAAACAACAGTTTCTATGTGCAATACAGCGGGATTTCTGAATTTGAATGCACCATCGTGAACCGTTGGGGCAACACCATTTATCAGTACACGGACCCTGCTAGCTCTTGGAACGGACTCACTCAAAATGGCGCTAAAGTTGAAGAAGGAACCTACTTTTACATCATCAAGGCCATGTACGAAGGAGGAATACCTCTAGAGAAACACGGATTTGTCGAGGTGAAGTATTAACTTTGCCCCATGAAAACTGCAAGTGTCCGTTATTTAGGAGAGCTCCGCACCGAATGTACGCATTTAGGTTCGGGCACCACCATCATCACTGATGCACCCCTAGATAACCACGGCAAGGCAGAAGCTTTTTCACCTACCGACCTCGTCGCCACCTCTCTGGCCTCTTGCGTAATGACCATCATGGGTATCTACTGCCAAAGTCACAACATTCCGTTTGTAGCAGCAGAAGCCACCATTGAAAAACACATGGCCTCAGACCCACGTCGGATTTCAAAAATTGTTCTCGATCTTGACCTCAGCGGCAACGATTGGGACGAACTCACCAAAAACAAAGTCATTGCAGCAGGTAAAGCTTGCCCAGTGGCGCGCACCCTCGAGGGCAATGTAAGCCTCGAACTTAACATCCACTAATGGAAGACAAATATCAAAAAAGCGAGCGTCCTGAACGCCGCGAAACAAAAGAACGTACTTACCAACGCAAAGAACGCACTGACATCATCTTTGGTGTTCACTCCGTACTAGAAGCCATTCACGCCGGTCGTGAACTCAACAAAATCTTAATTCAAAAAGGGATCAACAAGGCGCTATTCGAAGAACTAAGAAACGCGCTTACAGGTAAGAATTACTTCTTGCAATATGTACCGAATCAAAAACTAGATTCTTTAACAGAAGGCAATCACCAAGGCGTCATTGCCATGGTACCGCCAATTACCTATCAAGCTATTGAGCCACTCATCGATCAATGGCTAGAAGAAGGCAAAAAACCAAGTGTGTTGGTCCTTGACCGCATTACCGACGTCCGCAACTTTGGTGCAATTATCCGCAGTGCTGAATGCATGGGCATAGACGCCGTTCTCATCCCGAGTAAAGGTTCAGCCCTCGCTACTTCAGATGCGATGAAAGCTTCAGCCGGTGCGCTCAACCGTATTCCAATTTGTAAAACAGAGCAACTCAAGCAATCTTTGTTTTATTTGCAACAATCAGGTTTGCGCATTGTAGCCTGTACAGAAAAAGCCCTGGTACCATTGCACGAGACCAATTTAAGAGGTAGCGTTGCCATTATCATGGGTTCTGAAGAATCTGGAATTACCCAAGACCTCATTAATTTAGCAGATATCAGCTGTAAAATCCCGATGAAAGGCGCCATTTCTTCTTTGAATGTAGGGGTTGCCACCGGAATGGTCCTTTACGAGAAAATTCGTCAAGAATTAGTAGGTTAAAAGCAGCTTCGGCAGCAGTTCAGGGATCACAGAAAGTTCCGAAATACAGTTATCGTAGTTGTATTGATTTTTGGCGCTTGGATCAAACCAAAGGGCTTGCATACCTGCGCGCAGGGCTCCCGCAACATCTACATGGTAGTCGTCACCAATCATGACCGACTTTTCAGCCTTGGCATTAGCTTGGTTGAGCGCATATTTAAAAATCGCTAGATCAGGTTTGTTCTTGCCCACGAACTCCGAACACACCACAACATCAAAAAAGGCCCGCAAGCCGCAGTTTTCAAGTTTCACAAACTGAACCTCCTGAAAACCGTTGGTAATGATGTGGAGTTTGAAGCCCATCTTTTGCAAGGCCTCTAATGTTTCTATAGCCTGTGGAAACAACGCGGTTTGGCGTGGCGAGACATGCACGTAGGCGTCAGAAAGACGTTGCACCAAAGCTTCGTCTTTGATTTTAAAATACTTGAGCGTGACCCGAAAACGTTCGTGGCGGAGGTCGTCTTTTTTGATAATGCCTTTACCGTAGAGTTTCCAGAGATGCGCATTTTGATACACATATTGCCTATGAAAATGATCAAAACCGCCTACTTGCACCTCTAAATCTTCGGCTGCAAAAATTTGACGCAAAGCAATTTCTGAATTTTTATCGAAATCCCAAAGTGTGCGGTCGAGGTCAAAAAAAAGGTGGCAATCAGAAAAGGGCATAACTCATAAGCGTGAGAAGAAAAGCATTGCCCGCCAAACCGATCAGCATAAACAAAAATGTCGTTTGGTATTTGCCGTAGAATTTAGCAGCCACATAGCTTCCAATCGGAACAGAGAATAGCAAGGGTGCAAAAAGTGTAATGCCATAAAATCCAAAGCTCCATTTGATCCGGATAATTAATTTTTTGGTGCGGGTAACTTTATGATAATTGATGGGTTCTTTGCCAGCAGCAAGTGCTGCTTCTCTTTTTTTGGCGCGTTGGCGGTGAGAAAACCGCAGGACCATTTCACTTCCAAAATAAAAAATAGCAGCCGCGGTTGAAGCTCCTAAAAAGGAAGCTAACCACGTTTCATGAAAGGCGAGATGAAAACTTTTACCTGGAAAAGACGACACCAAAAACTTGACCATTGCCAAGCCGTAAATACTCCAAAATCCTACCCAGTTCATGGTTGTGTTCTCCTTATAATTTGATGCCAAATGCCAAATCGCCGGCGTCACCAAGACCCGGAACGATATAAGATTTAGCGGTGAGTTCGTCGTCTATTGCAGCCACCCAAATTTGGGTATTGACTGGTAAATTGCGCTGCACAAATGCCAATGCTTCTGTTGTGGCAATGGCACTTAAAATATGAATTTGTTTGGGCGTTCCGTGACGCTTTAGCGCTTTGTAAACAGCTACCATAGAGCTGCCAGTGGCGAGCATGGGGTCAGAGATGAGCCAAATTTTATCGTCTAAATCCGGAACAGCCATGTATTCGACTTCAATCTCGAAATCTTCGGGGCTACTGTGCTTGCGGTAAGCAGAAATATAAGCGCTGTCGGCGTGGTCAAATGTACGCAGAACGCCGTCGTGCATAGCCAAGCCTGCGCGCAGGATGGTCAGCAATACGGGATTTTCTGAAGGTTGCAGCACCTGAGCCACACCAAGTGGTGTTTGGACCGCTTTGGTTTGACAAGGGAGCTGTTTAGAAACTTCGTAGCCAAGAATTTCTGCAATACGCGAAAGGTTGTGTCGGAAACGCAGGCGATCGTCCTGAACGCCAACAGCCCTGATCTCGGCCATGTACTGACCAAGAATTGAACTTTGCAAGCCGATGTGATGTATCCTCTCCATTTTTCTTTAAAATTACGTATTATTGGGCATTCAAATAATTAAAAAATTCCTTTTCATGAAAGATCAACGCAAGGTCCTGTTTTTGATCATTATAGCTGCGCTCGGTTACTTTGTTGACATCTATGACCTCGTATTGTTTGGTGTCGTTAAGGCCGAAAGCTTGGCAACAATTATGCCGGATGCCACAAATGAACTCAGGGCCAGCACTGGCAAATTTCTTTTCAATATTCAAATGCTTGGAATGCTCATAGGTGGAATACTTTGGGGTGTTTTAGGCGATAAAAAAGGACGTTTAAAGGTGCTTTTTGGATCCATCCTCCTCTACTCTGTAGCCAATATTGCCAATGCGTTCGTGACTGACATTCCTAGTTATACTATCATTAGACTGATTGCAGGGATTGGTTTAGCAGGCGAACTCGGCGCGGGTATCACGCTCATTAGCGAACTCATGCCAAAAGAAACGCGGGGCTATGGCACCATGATTGTCGTTACGTTCGGCGCCTTAGGTGCGGTAACCGCTTCCTTGGTAGGAGCAGAAGGTCAAGTTGTAGGGGAATTCCTTTACGACATAAGCGGATGGGCACCCGAAAATTGGCAAGTGGTTTATTTGATTGGTGGTGCCATGGGGCTGCTGCTGTTACTGATGAGAGTTGGCGCCTTAGAGTCAGGATTCTTCCAGCAAATGGACAACGACCCCTCTATTCAAAAAGGGCAACTCCGCCTCATTTTTGGAAAGCGCTATAATCTTATTAAGTACCTGCATTGCATTAGTATCGGCATCCCTATTTGGTACACTGTTGGGCTCTTGGTCATGAACTCTGCCGACAATTTTGGCCCTTGGCTTGGGGTGCATGACATCTCGAATGGCAAAGCGGTGATGTATTGTTATTTGGGTTTGAGCGCTGGTGATTTACTCGCTGGTTTCTTGAGTCAATGGTTGAAAAGTAGAAAAAAGGTAGTGCGTATATATTTAGTGTTTTCTTTGGTCGTCACCATTTTATTTTTGGGTGTTTTTCAACAGTACAGTATAACAGATAGCACCTATTACTTCTTGTGTTTCTTGCTTGGCGCCGGCACAGGTTATTGGGCAATTTTTGTAACAATTGCCGCAGAACAATTTGGCACGAATATCCGCTCTACTGCAGCCAATACGATACCTAATTTTGTGCGCGGGTCGGTGAACTTGATTGTTTTACTGTTCAGCGCTTTAGTAAGCTTTCAGATCAATGACGGGGTTTCCGCTATGATTGTAGGTTTCATTTTTATTGGCCTGGCACTTTATAGTTTGAGCCAACTCAAAGAAACCTTCGGCAAGGACCTCAATTATTTTGAGGTCTCTTAAATCTTTTGAGAGTAGTCTTCAAAATCTTCAATGAGTTCTTGATCGACTTGATTGGCCACGGTAATCGGAATGTAGTCTACCACAACATTGGTCTTATCCAAACCAAAGTCTTCCGCTGGTTTCAAACCTGTAGACTTCACAAAGCGATAGGCCTTGACGCATAATTTTTGAAACGGTGTGAGGTGATTGTCCATCGCAACTCTTGAGTTGAGAACAATAAACTTGAAGTCAACTTGGTCGAGTTTACCGCGCACGCTGTCAAAAATACTTTCGCCGCTCAACTCTCCTTTTTCAATCATTTTACAGTAAATCTTGCGCATCATGTATTCAATGCGGTGTTCCTCTTTAAAGCCCATTTGAAGAGTGACGTAATAGCAACGGCTATCGATGATCTGATGAACCGAATAATGCACTCCCCAAGGCTCATTGAGGATATCGAGGTGTAAGAACCAAATGGTACCCGCCTTGCGTGGTTTCTTAAAAAATAAAGAGTGGTAAACCGTTAAATCTAATTTATTGACAGAATTGGAGCGCGTTGGGAATACTAAATTGGTAGCTTCAAAATCTATGTCTTTATCGTCGCGAACTGAATTGATAAGCGGAATGACCGAATTCATTGGTAGGTATTCCGTGATACTTGTGCGCAATTGCTTGGCTTTGAAATACAAAAAGAGCAATAAAAAGAAGCCAATGGATAATACTAAAGTAAACCAACCTCCTGAAATGATTTTACCCATGTTAGACACCAAGAAAATCATTTCAAT